>DASWZM010000181.1:0-7741 GCA_036404455.1 Occallatibacter sp.
TCCCCAGGCTGGAGCCGATCCCAAGGACTTTGAAGCGTTCGGCTTCAGGCATTTCTTTCTGCAGCCGATGGATGGGCCCAGCCGCGCTGTGAACACGGAACTGGCGCTCAAGTATTGCCTCCATCATCCGCAGTGGCGGCTGAGCCTGCAGACACACAAAATCCTGGGCATTCCGTAGGCGGTTTATTGGGGCGGGGCGTTGCGGGGAACGGTTGGCGGCGGCCCCTGCGCGCCCATGGCGTTGACTGTGGCTGCCACAAAGGCTCCGCCCTTGACGGCACCCTCGACACGGACGGTGTCGCCTACCTGGATATCGGCGAGGGTGATGGGATCGCGGCGCTTGCGAAAGGCGGTATTTTCGTCGGCCACAAAGGAGTGGGCGGCGTTGTCGACTGCGCCCATGAGAGTGACTTTGACGCCGTCGATGGCCGTGACCTTTCCGCCGAGCCAGGTCTTGCCGTAGTTGGCCTGCATCTCGCGCATCTGTTTGGCGCGCTCGGGATCGATCTGGAGGATAGTGACGGCGCCTACGGATTTGGCGGTCGCATCCACTTCGCCCATGGCGACTATGGCGTCGCCGACCTTGATGTCGGTGGGCTTGAGCAACTGCGGGGGATTGCCTCCTTCTCCGCCCTCGCCGCGGCCGCGCATTCCGGCTTGCTGCTTGAGGATGCGGGTGTTGGCGCTGAAGTGGACGGTATAGGTTTCGCCCGCGTCGGTCTTGATGGTGTAGTGATCGGCGGCAATCTCAGAGACGGTTCCAAGCAGCCCGCGACCCATGCCCATGCCGCCTCCGCCGCCCCAGCCGCCACGGCCACCGCCGCGCTGGCCTTGACCCTGGCCCTGGCCAGCGCCCTGTCCCTGACCCTGGCTCTGGCCAGCGCCCTGTCCCTGAACCGGAGGTGGGCCTGCGGGTGGAGGAGTGGGTGCATCCTGTGCGGTAGCGGCTACGCCGAGGGCGAGGCCGAAGACGAATGCGGACACAAACCGTGCTTTCATGGAAGCTCCTGGGGGCCAAGAAGGCTGCCCTATTGAGATAGACGGGTAAATCGTTCCAGGAGACGACGAGAGCGGCGGCTATTGCTGGCTCTGGGCGGCGAGGAGCTGGACGAATGCGGGGATTCCGCGCAGGGCGGCGAACTCGCTGTCGGCTTCAATCTTTTTGGGGCTGGTGAACCCCTCGTTGAGGGCCATGCGTAGGTACTCGATGGCGCGGTCGTTCATGCCGGCGCGGACACATCCCTTGGCCATGTAGAAGTTCATGGCGCCGCGCTCCTGGACGGTGGCCGGGTTTTCGACGCGGGGACTGGCGTTGTTCTGGAAGACATGCGGGTCGAGGGTCAGCGCGGTCTTGTAGACTTCCCAGCCCTTCTTGTACTTGTGCTGGGCCAGCAGGTTGGTGCCGAGATTCTTGAAAATCAGGGCAGAGCTGGGATCGAGTTTTACTGCCTTGCGGTACATGCGCTCAGCATTGCCGGGCTGTTTGAGCGAGTCGTAAATGGTGCCCAGGTTGTTAAGGACACTGGGGTTCTTTGGATCGAGCTTGAGGGACGCCTGGTAGCAGCGGGAGGCGTCCTGAAGGTTGAACATAAGTTGGTAGGCGATGCCCATCTTGTTCCACACGTCCGGGGAACTGCGGGGGCCTTTCTTGTAGGCCTCGATGGCGGCCTGGTAGCGCTGGTGCGACATGAGCGCGTCGCCGACCTGCTCGGAGGTTGGCGGATTCTGCGGAGCGGCTTCAGAAGGCTGGGTCTGGGTGGCCGGGGCTGTAGCCGTGACGAAAGTCTGGACGGGAGTCTGAACAGGAGTTTGGGCGAAGACGGCGGGAGACGCGAGCACGAGGGCTGCGAGAACTGCGAGAGCCGGCAGTGAGCGGTGTTCATAGAACCTGCACATATTCCCTCCTCAAGAAGGAATTGGGGGCGATCGACCGATCACGTCGCTCTCGAGCGTTAAATCACCCAATATTAGACCACTAGAAAGGTGAAATGCGCTGGCCAAAATTGAACAATTATTGAGTGGTCGAGCAAAAAGGCAAAAAGTGGTCAGTTTCGGGATAGACTCATTCCCATGCGGGAGGGTGCGCGGTGAGTGCGACCAGTGAAAGAATTTCGCCAACCGGCCTGGCCAGCCGGTTCAGGGCGGCGCGGCGGCGGACGGTGGCCTTGTGTGAGCCGCTTTCGGCCGAGGACATGATGGTGCAGTCTTCTGCGGAGGCATCGCCCGCCAAGTGGCATCTGGCTCACACTGCCTGGTTCTTCGAGTCGTTCATTCTACGGGAGTTCGTGGCCGGCTATCGGCTTTTCAACGAGGATTTTGCGTGGCTGTTCAACAGCTATTACAGGAGCTTTGCGGCGTTCCCCGAGAAGCGGCTGCGGGCGTCGTTTTCGCGGCCTGCTCTGAAAGAGGTTTTGCGCTACAGGGAGCATGTGGACGCGTCGATAGAGCGGCTCCTGGAACAAGATCCGGAGCCGGAGGCACTGAAGCGGATTGAGCTGGGCGTGAACCACGAGGAGCAACACCAGGAACTGCTGCTGACCGACATTCTTCATGCATTTTTTACCAATCCGTTGCGGCCGGCGTATTTAACTGAGGGGGAAGCAATGGCGGGCGGAGGTTCGTTGAGTTCCAGGTCTGAGAATACGGACCCTTCGGCAGGCTCTGGGCAGGCTCTGGGGCACACGGAGTTTCAGAGGTATACGGGCGGGTTGCGGGAGATTGGTCACGGCGGCGAGGGCTTCTGCTTTGACAATGAGCTGCCGCGGCACCGGGTATGGCTGGAGCCTTATGGGCTGGCCAGGCGGCTGGTCACGTGCGGGGAGTTTGCCACGTTCATGGCCGATGGCGGCTACCAACGGCCCGAGTTGTGGCTCTCGGCGGGGTGGGATGCGGTGCAGGCGAACGGCTGGCGCGCACCGCTTTATTGGACCGAGACAGACGGCGAGCGGAGGGTGTTTACACTGCTCGGAGAGATGCCGCTGGAGCGGGCGGAGGCGGCGCCGGTGAGCCAGGTGAGCTACTTCGAGGCCGATGCGTATGCGCGATGGGCGGGGATGCGGCTGCCGACCGAGTTTGAGTGGGAAGCGGCGGCCGAAGACCGGCTGCTGTGCGGGAACCTGCTGGATTCGGGTAGGCTTATGCCGGCGGCCGCGGACGATGGCGGCGGGATCGCGCAGTTGTTTGGCGATTGCTGGGAGTGGACGGCGAGCGCCTACCTGGGCTATCCGGGGTTCCAGCCGCTGCCTGGCTCGCTGGGCGAGTACAACGGCAAGTTCATGAGCGGGCAGATGGTTCTGCGGGGCGGTTCGTGCGTGACGCCGGCGGCGCACATCCGCTTTAGCTACCGGAATTTTTTTGCGCCGGAGACGCGGTGGCAGTTTTCCGGGATTCGGCTGGCATCTTGGTAACTATCGCAGAACTGGGGGTATCCAACTGACCGCATGACTACCATCGCTCTGCCTGCAATCACTGCACACATTGAGGAACGGGTCGCTTCAGCCGCCCGGGAGGGGCTCGGGGCTGATCGCAAGCGGCTGCCGCCCTGGCTGTTTTACGACCAGGCGGGGTCGCGGCTGTTCGAGGAGATTACGGAGTTGCCGGAGTACTACCTGACGCGGACGGAGCGTGGGATCCTGGCTGCTTACGCGGGGGAGATGGTGGCGCGGGCGGCGGAGCCGGGCGGCGACGAGCCAGCTGGAATCAAGTCCGTCCGGCTGCGGATTGCGGAGCTCGGAGCGGGGTCGGCGGACAAGACACGGCTGCTGCTCAAGGCCGCGGTTGAGCGACAGGGGACGGTGCTGTACGAGCCGGTGGACGTTTCGGCCAGTGCGCTGGCAGCGGCCAGGGAGCGGATCGAGCGGGAGATTGCCGGGGTGACGGTGGCGACGCGGGTGATGGATTACACGCATGGGCTGGAGCTGGAGCCGACGGGCGCGGGCGAGCGGCGGCTGGTGCTGTATATCGGATCGAGCATCGGGAATTTTGAACCGCGAGAGGCGGTTGGGCTGCTGGAGCGGGTCCGGGCCGGGCTGAGGGCCGGCGACGGGCTGCTGCTGGGGGTGGATCTCGTGAAAGACGAGGCGACGCTGCTGGCTGCTTATGACGATTCCGCGGGGGTGACGGCTGCTTTCAACCTGAACCTGCTGACGCGACTGAACCGGGAGCTGGGAGCGGATTTCGATCTGGAGAGTTTCGAGCACCGGGCGGTTTGGAATGGGTCGGAATCGCGGATCGAGATGCATCTGGAGAGCCGGATCGCGCAGAGGGTGCGGCTTGCGGGGCTGGATTTCGAGGTGGATTTTGGCGCGGGTGAGAGCATTCATACGGAGAACAGCTACAAGTACGCGCCGGGACAGGCGGAGGCGATGCTGGCGGGGGCGGGATTTGTGCCGGTGGAGAGCTGGACGGACGAACGGGGGTGGTTTGGGGTTTGTTTGGGTAGAGCCGGTTGAAACCGGCTCTACCCGGAGAGGTTCGTCTTACTTCGGCGCGTCGATGCGGACGAGCAGCACGTCGTGGCTGGCGAGTTCGAGAGGCTGGCCATCAGTCAGCGTGATGGGCTTGCCGGTCCATAAGTCCTTACCGGCCTGGGGACCGTGCAGGCCGAGCTCGGTAAGGCTCAGGTGGAAGGGATGCGAAGCAAAGCGACCGTTATCTGCAGTGTTGATGATTGCGACGGCCAGCGCGCCGCCGGCGAGATGGCGGCTCCAGACCTCGACCTCCCCTTCAGAGTAGGCGCGCGTGCCCTGCTTGCCCAGGCTGTCCTGATCGATGGCAATGACGTCGCGGTTGGTGAGGATGGCCTTGATCTCCGGCTTCATGTTGGGCAGGTCGTTGCCGGCCAGCAAGGGCGCGGCGAGGATGGCCCAGAGTGAAAAGTGGGAGCGGTTTTCGGCCAGGGTAAGCCTGCCGTTGCCGACTTCGAGCATGTCGGGATCGTTCCAGTGACCGGGGCCGGCGTATTTCTCCAGGCCCGCCTGGCTGAAGCCGATGACGGCGATGCGGTCCCAGGTGGGGTTAATGTCGTCGGTGGTGCGCCAAAGATTGCCGCCGAGGGCGGGCGCCCACTCCCACGGCGCATCCCATCCATACTCGCAGAGCGAGAAGACGATGGGGCGTCCGGTGGCCTTGAGCGCCTTGCCCATCTTGTCGTAGGCGGCCTGCAACAGCCGCATCTGCGCGGCCTTGTCGTTGGGGGCCTGCTTCTCCATGACCTGGTCGATAAAGCTGCACGCGTCGTACTTGAGGTAGTCGATGCCCCAATCGGCGTACATCTTGGCGTCCTGGGCTTCGTGGCCCAGCGAACCCTCGAAGCCGCCGCAGGTCTTGGGGCCGGGCCCGGAATAGATGCCGATCTTGAAGCCCTTGGAGTGGACGTAGTCGGCCAGGGCCTTCATGTCGGGGAACTTCGCGTTGGTGTGGAGGATGCCGCTTGCGTCGCGCTGCCCCTCCCAGGTGTCGTCGATGTTGACGTAGATGTAGCCGGCGTCCTTCATGCCGGTGGCGACGAGGTTGTCGGCGGCGGCGCGGATGTCCTTGTCGGTGACTTTGTCGGCGAAGAAGTTCCAACTGTTCCAGCCCATGGGCGGGGTTTGGGCCACGTTTTGGGCTTGTGCGGTGACTGGCTGCGTGGCGGGAACGAGGGCCAGGGCGAAAACGGCGAAGAAGAGCGAAGCGAAAATGCGCATAGTCGAACCTCGTGGAAACGATTTCACGGGGAATTCTATTCCGGGGGCGCGGGATTCGGCAATCCCGGGTTTTCTGTTTCAAGGAAGGATGAGGAACGACGGTAAGTCCGGTGGGCGAATGGGAGAGAAATCGGGCGTACTCTACTGATGAAGAGGAAACTCTCAAAAAGGAGTCTTGTTTTCCAATGACGACCATTGAAGGGGACGTAACAACGCTTTTTCTTGAGTTTTCCCGGCGGAAGCTGTTGGAGCACTACTGGCCGCGGCTGCGGGGATGCGTGGCATCGCTGACCGAGAGCCAAGTGTGGTGGCGACCCAATGCAGCCAGCAACAGCATCGGGAATCTGATTCTGCATTTGAACGGCAACGTGCGGCAGTGGCTGGTGGCTTCGTTCAACCGCTGGGAGGACGATCGCAACCGGCCTGGCGAATTCGATGAGAAAAGGCTGGTTCCAGCTTCCGTGCTGCTGGAAAAGCTGGGAGCTACGATGGAGCAGGCGTCGGAGGTGCTGGCGCGGCTGACGCAGGCCGATCTGATTGCGCCTTACGAGATTCAGGGTTACCACGTGAGCGGTCTGGAGGCTGTTTACCAGGTCGTGGAGCACTTCGGAATGCACTATGGACAGATTCTCTATATCACCAAGAATCTGTGCGGCGCGGATTTGGGATTCCATAGCGAGTTGAACAAAACTGGCCGGGCTAGCTGACCGGCTGCCTTCGCTGCAAAGCACGCAGCGAGGGCGCCGGACCTGGCCAAAGCTCCGAGGTGAGATCCGGGCACCCGGCTCTGCGGAGTAAGTGGAATGCAAGTGCTTGTGAAGGGAACGATATGAGGAAGTTATTGGTTGGGAGCATGGGATTGGTTGCTCTCCTTTGCGCGGCGAGTGCGGTCTTTGCGGGGCCGCAGGTCGTTGTTCCAGGTGAACCATGGCTCGACGATCGCGGGCAGCAGATTCAGGCGCACGGCGGCGGCATGCTGTTGTGGAAAGGCACTTACTATTGGTTTGGAGAAGACCGCTCTCCATCCAACAGCCCGGATAAGCGCTACGTTGCCTGCTACTCCTCAAAGGATCTTGTGCATTGGAAGTTTCGCCGGCAGGTGCTGGCACTTACCGACCCCGAGCATCTTGGCCAGCACTGGATATTGGAGCGGCCCAAGGTCTTTGCCAACGCGCGGACGGGAAAGTTTGTTCTCTATGCCCACCTGGACGACGGAAGTTACAAGTTAGCTCGCGTCGCGGTCGCGGTAAGCGATCGCATCGACGGCGAGTATCGTTATCTGAAGAGCTTTCGCCCGCTGGATGAGGAGAGCCGCGACATCGGACAGTTTATCGACGACGACGGCTCGGCGTACCTGATCTTCGAGTCGAGGCCGACCAAGGGGTTCTTCATCGCGAAGCTGTCTGACGACTACCTGAGCGTGGAGAAGAAGGTAAGTTTCATTCAAGCTCCGCTCGAAGGGGGCGCGGTGGTTCATTACGAGGGCCTCTATTACGTAGCCGGCTCTCATATGACGGGCTGGCGTCCGAACCCCAACGTGTATGCGACGGCGCCTTCGCTGAGCGGGCCCTGGATGGAGTTCAAAGACGTGGCTCCGCCGGAGACAAACACGTATGGGTCTCAATCGTCGATGCTGGTGAAGATAGCCGGCAGCAAGAAGACAACGGTTATCTTCATGGGCGATATCTGGCGGCCGAAGGAGTTATGGGATTCGCGCTATCTTTGGATGCCGCTGGAGATCGAGGGCGGCGCGCTTCAACTGCCAGCGCCTCGAAAATGGGAATTGAACGTCAAGACCGGGGAGACTGTACTTGTACCTTGAAAGGCCGGGTGGTTCCGAGTTATGGCTTAAAGCATTTTCAATGTTCCTGTAATGCGAGCATCGGACTATCCCACCCTAGCCGCAAAGACAAAGACGCGGCGAGGGTGGGGCACCCGGTTTATGGGCATGGCTTAATGCATTTTCAATATTCCTGTAATGCGAGCATCGGACAATCCCACCCTAGCCGCAAAAACAAAGACGCGGCGAGGGTGGGGCACCCGGTTCATGGGCA
>DASWZM010000182.1:0-31389 GCA_036404455.1 Occallatibacter sp.
CCCCGGGGGACCCTCTGGGTCGGGTCGCAGTGCCGCGCCGAACCGGCCCCTGAGAATATTGGGTTTTAGCACCCGAGGGAATGAGCGTTTCGCACATCGACCCCCGTCCTGGCACTCCCTCACGTAGCCCATCCAGCAACCCGAATGCCTCCTTCTTCATCACGACGCAGGATCGCGCCACCTTGTGGAGAAAGCTCATGCAAAGAACGCGTTACTTCCGGCGCCGGAAATCCGCCAAAGGTCATCGAAACCACTTAAGAATCTGTCGCCGATTTCTAAATAATCTCTAATCTCCGCCGATGCGTCCTGTACGGAGGTCTCCCAGGATGCTCGCCAATATCCGTTCCACCTTCCTGCTGGTTTCGCCCGATCCCGTTTTCCTTGCCGCCATCGGACCCGTGCTCCTCGCGTCCGGCGTCCGCGTCGAGATCGTCCTCTCTGCCGAAGCCGCGCTGACCGCCATCACCGCCCCCCATCCACCCACTCTCGCCCTGCTCGACGCAAACCTGCCTGGCATGGACCCCCGCATGACCATCGATCGCCTGCTCGCCGCCATACGCGCCGAGGACAGCGCCAGCCGACTCCCGATTGTCCTGATTTCGGACTCTGTCACCCAGCAATGGATCGCCCGCCTCGCCGAGGGCGTCATCGACGACCTCATCCTGCGCAATGCAGAGTGCCCTTACTGGCGCCTCCGGCTCGAGATGGTACTGCGTACCCACCACAAAACGCGCGAACTCGAAACCCTCCGCGAAGCCGCTCTGCTGAACGCCCAGATGGACCACCTGACCGGCGTGTACAACCGCCAGGCTTTGCTCGCCATGCTGTTCCGCGAAACCGACCGGGTGCAGCGGATGAAGAGCTCACTCTGCATGATCCTCTTCGACATCGACGACTTCGGCCACTGGAACTCGCGCCTCGGCAGCGACGCCTGCGACGACCTGCTCTGCCAGGTGGTGGCCCGCACCACCTGCCTCATGCGCAGCTATGACCTGCTTGGCCGCCCCGGCATGGACGAGTTCCTGATTGCCCTTCCCGGTTGCAGCATCGAAAACGCCGTCCTGCTGGCCGAGCGCCTCCGCATCGATGTGTTTTGCCCACCCTTCCATGTAGCTGGGGAATCCATCCGTCTTTCAGCCTGTTTCGGCATCGCCTCCAGCCATGGCCGCTCTCCGGTCGTCGTCTTGCGCGAGGCCGAACAGGCTCTGCAATGGGCCAGAACCGCCGGTCCCGAGTCCATCCAGTGCTTCGACGGCTCCGTCAACCCCTGCGCCGCTCCAGTTACCTTTCTCTCCCCGTCCTCCGGCGACGAACTCCTCGCCTGGTAGCGCAAGAGCATTCGCGTCCGCACAAAAACAGGTGCCCCACCTTCGGCGCAGTTTCATCGCGCTTAAGGTGGGTAGATCCATCTACCTACGACCTTTTGCCCCCTTTCTATCGATCTTCATCGCCTTTTATGACGTGCGTTCACCAAAAAAGCTGGGCACTCCATCTTTCCGCTTCCCTCCCCGGCAAAGGTGGGGAACGGCGAACTCACGCCCGCGTCCCCTTGCTCTCTTCCGCCTCCGGCCCCAGAAACTCCTGAAACACATCGTTGGAAAGTAGCCGTCCCCGCGCGGTCAGCCGAACCGTCTCCCCGTCCGAAGTCAGCAGCCCATCCTCCACCAGCCGCCCAACAGCCTCCATCGCCCGCCCCACCGCATCGCGGCCAAACTCCCGCTCCAACGCGCCCACTTCGACCCCCGCATTCAGCCGCAGCCCCAGAAACCAAGCCTCCTCCTGTCGACGCGCCGCTGAGAGCCACGCCGTCTCCACCAGTTCAGGCCCTTCAAGAAATGCCCCCAGATCGTCGGTCGCCGTCGACCGCAGCACATAGTGGTCTGCTGCATGCAGCATCGAAGACGCGTCCAGCCCCAAACCCAGATACGGTCGCCTTTGCCAATAGCGCAAATTGTGCCTCGATTCAAACCCCGCCTCGCAAAAATTTGAGATCTCATACTGCCCCAGCCCCGCCCCGGCCAGCCTCTCGATCGTCCGCGCGTACATCTCCGCAATCGCGTCGTCCGAGGGAACCTGCCCGGCGTGGTACCGCTTCCCACCGCCAAGCATCTCCCGCCCCAGCCGCGAGTCCTCATCCACCTCCAGCATGTACACGCTGGCGTGGGGAACGCCCGAATCCACCAACGCCGCCAGCGACTCCTCCCAGGAAGCCAGCGTCTGTCCCGCCAGCCCCGCAATCAGGTCCACGTTCAGGTTGGCGATTCCGGCCCCGCGCAGCCGCCGCAAATCCTCGTCCACAACCGCACGGCTGTGCAGCCGGCCGCTCACCTGCGCCTCGCGGTCGATGAACGACTGCACGCCCAGGCTCACCCGGTTCACTCCTGCCGCCGCCAGCGCCTCCAGCGTCTCGTCTGCAATTTGTCCCGGCGCGCACTCGACAGTGATCTCCGCCTCCGCCTCAAATTCGAACTCCGCCCGCATCGCCCCAAACAGCCGTGCCAGCAGCTCCGGCGCCAGCAGGCTCGGCGTTCCTCCGCCCAGGTACACCGTGTCCACACGGCGCGGCAACTCCACGCCCATCCGCGCCGCCCACTCTCCTGCCGCCGCCAGGTCCTCGATCAGCCGTTCCACATAGCGCGCATGTTCGCTGGCCGGATACACGCCCGACGCAAAATTGCAATACGTGCACTTCGACCGGCAAAAGGGAATCGAAAGATAAATACCGAGCGCGTCGCTGTGTAAACCGGACATTAAAAGGATTGTTTCACGAGAAGGAGTATTTCGCCCCTATCTTCTAACCGCCGACGGCGTGACTCGCACGGTTGTCTCCGGCGTGAGCGCAGATTCCAACGATGAATCCGAATTCATACCAACGGCCGTTATTGTGCGTTTCGTAGATGCTCACGCCGTCCCCAAACAGGCTCACGATAAACGTGATCGGAGCTATGAACCCGTGCCAAAGCCCGCCTAGAAATCCGGCGGCCTGGGCGCCTGGCTGTTTGTATTTCGAGTTCGATCCGGCAACGGAAAGAATGTTTGCCATCGTGGGAAAGAGCATAAGCGGGATTCTGTGTCAGATGCAAATGTCTGCCTTTCCAGGCAAGTGAAATGTCCGCATACGCTTCCCGGTTCATGTAATCATTGAATCAAGGAGATTTCTTGCTTGAAAGCTTGGCCTGTCCTGGCAATCGTCTTCATTGAAGCCATTCTGTTTCTTGCCCATTGGTTCATCTATCACACCTGGATTGTCTTCTGGGGCAATCCCGCCCCGGCTGCGACTCTGGCGCTCGGGACCGCGCTCTTCCTGTTGGCCTTCAGTTTCATTGTCGCCGCTCTGCTCAGCTTCCACTTCTCCAACCCGTTGGTCACGCTCATCTACAAGATCGCCGCGGTCTGGCTCGGCTTCCTGAACCTCTTCTTCCTCGCGGCCTGTCTTTGCTGGCTGGTCTGGTACCCGTTGCTGCTTTCCAGGCTTGTTCCAGACCCATTCCACGGCCGGCCATTCATCGCCGCCTTCCTCTTTGCCCTGGCGCTTTCAGCCGGCATCTATGGCCTCCTCAACGCTCTCTGGATTCGCATCCGCTGCATCCCCATCCAGCTGCCCAACCTGCCCCAATCCTGGCGTGGTCGAACAGCGCTCCTGGTCAGCGACCTGCATCTGGGCCACGTCAACGGCCTTCGTTTCTGCCGCCGCATCGCCGCCCTGGCCGCCCGGCTCAATCCTGACATAATCTTCCTCCCAGGCGACTTCTTCGACGGCGCCAAAACCGACCCCGACCGCCTCGCTGCTCCCTTCAAACAGCTTTCTCCGCCCTTCGGCAGCTACTTCTCCACCGGTAATCACGACGAGTTTGGCAACGCCGCGCAGCACTCCGCAGCCCTCAGCCGCGCCGGCGTCCAGGTCCTGCACAATCAGAAAGTCACCGTCGACGGCCTCCAGATCCTGGGTGTCACCTATCACGACTCCACCCAAATCCTCCGCCTGCGCGCCACTCTTGAGTCCCTCCGCCTTGACCCCGCCCACCCCAGCATTCTCCTCAATCACGTGCCCAACCGCCTGCCCATAATCGAACAAGCCGGCGTCAGCCTCCAGCTCTCCGGCCACACCCACGGCGGCCAGCTTTTCCCCTTCACCTGGATCATCCGCCGCGTCTTCGGCGAGTTCACCTATGGTCTGCAACGCTTCGGCGCCCTCCAGGTCTACACCTCCAGCGGCGCCGGAACCTGGGGCCCTCCCATGCGCATCGGAACCCACCCCGAAATCGCCTTGCTCACCTTCCTGTAGGCGTCTTCCGTGCGATATTGTAGGTACGTTCCTACATGGGAGGCGCGTTGTGGCCATCACCACTCTATCAAGCCGCGAATTCAATCAGGACACCGGCAGAGCAAAGAGAGCCGCCCGCAAAGGCCCCGTGTTCATCACCGATCGCGGCAAACCCGCTCATGTCCTGCTGTCCATCCGGGAATATCGGAAAATCACGAAGAAAAGCGAGAGCATTCTCGATATGCTCACCATGCCGGGAGTGGGAGACATTGACTTCGAACCGCCGCGACTGGGAGACGAACTTCTTCCCCCGGTTGACTTGTCGTGATGTACCTGCTGGACACTAACGTCGTCTCTGAGCTTCGAAAGGTGAACACCTCCAAAGCAGATCGCCGCGTAAAGGCTTGGGCAAAGAACACTCCAGCGACATCGATGTTTCTATCCGATATCACAGTACTTGAACTGGAGCGGGAAACACTCCTGTTGGAACGCCGCGATGCGCTCCGGGGAGCCATGCTTCGCTCTTGGCTCGAGAAGATTGTCTTCCCGGCTTTTGCCGGACGCATTCTGCCAATCGACACTCCCGTTGCGCTCCGATGCGCAACTCTGCATGTACCAAATCCCCGTTCCTATCGCGACTCCTTGATTGCCGCAACCGCCATGGTTCATCGGATGACCATTGTCACTCGTAATGTCTCCGACTTCCAGCCAACGGGAGTAGCACTCTTGAACCCCTGGCGAGATTGAAAGGTGCTTGCAGTGGTCCTGCCGGTTTAGACTTGCATTTCTGAATAGGAAAGGCAGATCAAATGCGGTTGTTGACCAAAGTCTGTTTCTCAATCATTTCGATGGCTTTTCTGGCGTCGCGCCTCACCGCCCAAGCCCCACAAGTCCCCGTTGCCACCCCCAACCTCGATTTCCCCACCGTCCTCTACGGCGCCGCCTATTACAACGAGTACATGCCCGGAGACCAGGCCGCCCGCCTGGACACCGACGTCGCCCTCATGAAAGCTGCCGGCCTCAACGTGGTCCGCATGGGCGAGTCCACTTGGAGCCTCTGGGAGCCCGAGGACGGCCAATTCAACTATTCTTGGATGGACCGCGTCGTCGACGCCATGGGCCATGCCGGCATCAAGGTCATCCTCGGCACACCCACCTATTCCATCCCCGCCTGGATGGCCCATCAGCACCCGGAGATTTTCGCCGCCCGCATCCCCGCCGGCCCATTCGGCGGCCAACCGGTCGCCAGCGTCTACGGCATGCGCCAGAACATGGACACCGACTCGCCCGCCTATCGCTTCTATGCCGAGCGCCTCATTCGCCACATCGTCGCCCACTACAAAGACAACTCGACCGTCATCGGCTGGCAGCTTGACAATGAAACCTCCAGCTACGACGCCGCCAACCCCGATGTCTTCATCGGATTCCAGCACTACCTCGAAAAGAAGTTCGGCACTCCCGAAGCCCTCTCGAAGGCCTGGTTCCTCAACTACTGGGGCGAAAACCTGCACACCTGGGAAGACCTGCCCACCCGCGACGGAACCATCTCCACCGGCTACAAGCTCGAATGGACCCGCTGGAGCCAGATGCGCGTCACCGATTTCCTCCACTGGCAGGCCGCCCTGGTCCGCGAATGCGCATCGCCCCGCCAGTTCGTCACCACCGACTACGGCGGCATGATGAAGTCCGACATCAACGAGGAGGCCGTCGCCGAGGCCCTCGATATTCCCGCCGACAACGTCTATCACGGCGCCCAGGACCACTTCGACGGCTCAGCCCAGTCCATCCAGGAGGACTTCACCCGCTCCCTCAAGCATTCCAACTTCCTCATCACCGAGACCAACGCACAGACCACCGACTGGACCTCGGCCTTCCAATTCCCGCCCTACGACGGCCAACTCCGCGAAGACGTCTATACCCATCTTTCCAACGGCGCCAACATGGTCGAGTACTGGCACTGGGCCTCCATCGCCGCCAACCAGGAAACCTATTGGAAGGGCGTGCTCTCCCATGATTTGGAGCCCAATCGCGCTTACGCCGAGGTTAGCCGTACCGCTCACGAACTCGAAAAGATCGGCCCGCATTTAGTCGGCCTCCAGATCCACAACCAGGTCGCCATCCTCTGGAGCCGCGACTCGCTGAACGGCATCAGCTTTATGCCCTTCACGTCCTCACGTGGGCAATGGAGCTTCGGCCCGTCCACTGCCAGCTACGCCTCGCTGGTCCAGCAGATTCACCACTCCCTTTATGACCTCAACATCGGTTGCGACTTCGTCTTTCCCACCACCGGCTTCTCCCAATACAAACTGCTCATCGTCCCCGCACTCTACATCTCGGACGACGCCCTGCTCCAACGCATCTCGGACTATGTCAAAAACGGCGGCCACGTCGTAATGACCTTCAAGAGCGGATTCGCCAATGAGAACTCTGCCGTCCGCTGGGTACGCGCTCCCGGCCCGCTCCGCGAAGCCGCCGGCTTCAGCTACCAGGAGTTTTCCAACCTCGAACACCCCCTGGCCCTCAAAGACGACCCCTTCCACGCGGGCGCTGAGAACAAGGTCCAATACTGGGCCGAATTCCTCATCCCCGAGCACGCCAAACCCATCGCCTTCTACGACCATCCCTTCTTCGGAAAATGGCCTGCCATTACCGAAAACCAATTCGGCTCTGGAACCCTCCTCTATGAGGGAACGTACCTTTCCGATGCGCTTCAAACCGCCGTCCTGCGCTCCGCTCTTGAAAAGCTCGGCCTCACCGGCCCCGACCAGCAACTCCCGCTCGCGGTCCACGTGCAGCACGGCGTCAACCGCCTCGGCAAGCGCCTCCACTACTACTTCAACTATTCCAGCGCTGAGGTCAAAGTCAGCTACCCCTACGCCGTCGGGACCAATCTGCTCGACGGGAAGCAGGTAGCCAAGGCCGCTGTTTTAACTCTGGCGCCCTGGGACCTGGCCATCGTCGAGGAGTAGCATCAACAGAATCACCCCTCCGAAGAGCACCTATAGAGCCGGTGAAGGGTACGGGCTTTAGCCCGTACGTAGACCATGCAAAATGAACGCGGGCTTTAGCCCCTGAGGGATGCTTTTCATGGAAATCGCCCGAGCCCCAGCTTCTTCCCCAGCCCGTTAAGCCCATCCCTCCAAGAAAACGAGTTTTTGACCGATTCTGTCGAAGCCAAGCCGTCGATCCGAAGGAGAAGATCAATTGACCCCTGAATCCCTCGCCGACCCTGTCGTTCGGACCCGCCTCCATGGGTTCGATCTGCTCCTCAATCCCCGGCTCAACAAGGGCACTGCCTTCACCGAAGCGGAACGCGACGCCTTCGCCCTCCATGGCCTGCTGCCGCCCCACGTCGGCACCCTCGAGGACCAGCGCGAACGCCGCAAGAGAGCGTTCGACAACCAGCCCACACCCTTTGCCAAATACGCCTTCATGCGCGATCTCCAGGACACCACCGAGACCCTCTTCTACTCCCTCATTGCCGAGCACATTGAAGAGTTACTACCCATCGTCTACACCCCCGCGGTCGGCGAGGGCTGCCAGCGCTTCTCCGAGATCTGGCGCCGGCCCCGCGGCCTGTTCATCAGCTATCCTAACCGCGGCCGCATCGATCGGATCCTCTCCGAGCCCCGCTATGACGACGTCCGTTGCATCGTGGTCAGCGACGGAGAGCGCATCCTCGGCCTCGGCGACCAGGGCGCCGGCGGCATGGGTATTCCCATCGGAAAAATGGCCCTCTACACCGCCCTTGCCGGCATCCCGCCCGAGCATTGCCTCCCCGTTCTGCTCGACGTCGGCACCGACAATGAAGCTCTGCTCCACGATCCCATCTATGTTGGCTGGCAGCATCATCGCGTCCGCGGCCAGGAATACGACGATTTCGTCGAAGCCTTCGTCTCCGCCGTCGAGCGCCGTTGGCCCCACATCCTCCTGCATTGGGAAGACTTCGCCGGCGTCAATGCGCTGCGCCTGCTCGAGCGCTACCGCGACCGCCTCTGCACCTTCAACGACGACATCCAGGGAACCGCCGCCGTAACCACCGCCACTCTCCTGGCCGCGGTCAACGCCACCGGCGTTCCCCTCAAAGACCAGACCGTTGCGCTTTTCGGCTCCGGTTCTGCCGGAATCGGCATTGCCAATCTCCTTCTCACCGCCATGCAGGAAGAAGGCCTCACCGAAGCGCAGGCCCGCAGCCGCATCTATGCCTTCAATCGCTTCGGTCTTCTCGTCGAAGGCGCAAGAGGCATTCGCGACACTCAACTGCCTCTCGTCCGCAAAAGAGCCGATGTAGAAGGCTGGCAACTCAGCGGCGGCCAGGACATTTCCCTCCTCGACGCCGTTCGCAACGCTCGGATCACGGCCCTTGTCGGCACCTCCACACAGCCCGGCGCATTTACTGAAGAGATCATCCGCGAGATAACCAGCCACACCCCCCGCCCCATCGTCTTCCCGCTCTCCAACCCCACCTCCTGCGCTGAAGCCACCCCGGCGGACCTGCTCCACTGGACCGATGCCCGCGCCATCGTCGGCGCCGGCAGCCCCTTTGCTCCCGTCGAAGTCAACGGCAAGCTCATTCCCATCGCCCAGACCAACAACTCCTACATCTTTCCCGGCCTCGCCCTCGGCATCCTTGTCTCTCGCGCCAGCCGTGTCACCGACGCCATGATCATGGCCGCCGCAAAGGCCCTTGCACTCCTGTCTCCCGCCCGCCAGGACAAGAATGCCCGTCTCCTCCCGCCCATCGCCGATTCCCGCAATGTCGGCCTGTTTGTAGCCGAAGCCGTCGCCCAACAAGCCATCGCCGACGGCGTCGCCGCAATCTCAGACACAGCAACCCTGAACGCCGAACTCCGCGCCTATGTCTGGGAACCCGTCTATCTTCCTTACGAGCGCCTCGATTGAATCCCCGGGGATAAGAAATCCTCCGATCGAGCCGATGTCTTGAAGATCTTGGAGATCAGGTTGATGTCTTGAAGATCAAGCTGCCGTCTTGACACTGGCGCCATGGGACTTGGCTATCATCGAGGAGCTATAGCGGGTAAGTTGGCCAGACTGACCAGAACCAACTGCTTCGGAGCCCTCAAGTTAGGATCGAGGAGAATTCCCAGTGTGTGCAGAACTCCCCCGCCCTGGAGAAACTGCCCGTTATTGCGCCGAGACCTCATACGCGGATAAATATTGCGCCACTGCGTTGGCCACCACCTGGGCGCCTTGCGCATTGAAGTGATCCTGGTCGCTTATCGTCACCGGCGCGCCGGCGGCGTGCGATATATCGACTCCGCCAACGTTGCGCAGCACGGTCAGGGTGTTGCCGGAAATCGCGGTGATCGAGACGTTTTCGGCATTTGCCCCGGTGTCGATGGTCAGTATATCCCCGATGATCAAACGATCCGCTGATGGGATGGGTTGGATGGTGACGATGGTATCCGCAGGGCCGATCGAGTTCACGAGCGTTGTGTATGCAATGATCGCGCGCAGCGATGTCGGCGGTTCGTCGTGGCTGTAATCGGAGGCATCCACAATGCTATCATCTGTCGATGGGTCGTAACTGTCCACCAGTATCTTCCTGAGGTCCAGATAGTGCGACCCGTATAGGGTCGCCAATTGATCGTTGAAGGAGATGATCCACTTGTAATATATTCCGCCGGGCCATTCGAGCGGCCTGTTTTCGTTGGTGATGGACAGGACCAGGTAGTTCTGCCCGGGGGAAACGGTGGCAATCTGGTCGGCTATATCGGATAGAATCTGTGTTGTCGCGGTTAAATTGTTCCGGCCCTCCCAAAAGACGAGAAGGTAGCCGGCATAGGGAGTATCGACGACAAACTGTGGACTCCCGGGCGCACTTACCGGGCTCCCGGGCGTCGTGCGTGTGAATGTATATATAGAGTCCGTCGAGTCATACGTGACCACCCCATGGACTCCCAGGATGGTGCCGGAGGTCCCTCCGGGTGGCCCAACGGACGTAACCGGCTCATACCCTTTAGGAAAGGTCACGGTGACTCCGCCTGTGGCCGGAATAATCCCGCCGGCGACGGTGGCATAGGTCGGAACCCCACCTTCGCGCACACCGATCTGCGTGGATGTATTCCCGCTAACGCCCTTGTTTTTGACGGGCAAAGTGATCAGCTTCTGGAGTTCTTCGGGGTAGGCTCCTTGATCGGAAATGCCCTCCTCTCCAAAGGTAAGCGAATCGCCCCAGCATGCTACGCCGAAAGAAGACGCGGTCATGTTGATGCTGGCCTCGGCCGTGGTGTAGTCTACCCCGTCCGCGGGCGTAAACGTCACAAACAGCGTCTGCGGTCCGGGCGAGTTGAAGATAGTCCCCGCTGCCGGCGAATAAAGGAAACTGCCGGCCAGCTCCGTTGTGCCGCCCGGCGTCGTCGCCGTTGCATCGAGTTGGCCCGGACCCAGGGGCGCACCGACAGCAATCAGAGCGGTGGGCGCCCATGTGATCTGCGGCGTCGCCTGACGTACGGTGAGCGTCACGCTGGCGGCGGCGGTGGTGTAGTCCGTGGTGTCGGTCGGGGTAAAGGTGACTGAAAGCGTATGGGAGCCGGCGGAGAGCACGGCGCCCAGAGATGGGCTGTAGGCGAAGCCGCCGGGGACACTTGCGGTTGCATTCAACTGTGTCGCGCTCAGCGCCGTGCCGTAAGTAATGGCAGCAGGGGCGTTCCAACTCACCACCGGGACCACTTGATTGACGGTCAGCGTCACTCTGGCGGCGGCAGTGGCGTAGTTCAAGGCGTCGGTCGGTGTGAAGGTGACGGAAAGCGTCTGGGAGCCGGCTGAGAGCACCGTGCCCAGCAGCGGGCTATATGCAAAGGCGCCGGGAACGCTCGCGGTCGCGTTCAATTGAGTCGTGCTCAGCGCCGTCCCGTAAACAATGGCGGCTGGCGTTGTCCAACTCACCACCGGGACCGCTTGATTGACGGTCATCGTCACGCTGGTGGTGACGGCTGTGTAATCCGTGGTGTCGGTCGGGGTGAACGTGACCGAAATCGTATGCGAGCCGGCGGAGAGCACCGTGCCCAGCGACGGGCTGTAAGCGAAGGTGCCCGGAACGCTTGCGGTCGCATTCAACTGCGTGGCGCTCAACGCCGTGCCATAAGTAATCGGTGCAGGAGTTACCCAGTCGATCTGCGGATTGCTTTTATTGCTTCCTCCACAACCTGCAAGCACCAGGCACGCCAATCCGAATCCCGCAATCCGGCGTGCAAGCCGAAAAACTGACCATATCTTCAGAATCAAGGCGGAATCCCTTCTTTTCCATTGCTAATTCCCTACAATCATATCTTTTTTCGTAGGTCGCAGGGGTGAAAAACAGAGAACCTCACCCCTCTGAGGAGACTCTACTCCCCGTCCGCCGGCGCCTGCTCCAGCAGCCGCTTCCCCGTCTTCTGGTTTTTGCGGAATCCCTTCTTCAAATCCTCAAGGATGCGCTCGCAGTCCGCACCCGTCCGCGGGACGATCGAGAGCGGGCGTCACAAAGCTCCGCTAGCCGAATTGCTTCGCGGATGATCAAATGTCGTAGAACCCAAAGGAGACCACGTGCGCGCTTCCAGAAACTCTCGCCTTCTCTTTCCAGCCCTCATCGTTCTGGCCATCTTCGGTCAGAGCGTCCGTGCCCATGGGCAATCTGCCGCCGGCAGCGCTGTGCCGCCACCGCCCCACGCCAAGGAAATCCGCCTCAAGCATGTGCTGGTAATCGCCCAGACCAAGGGCTGGGAGCACGACTCCGTCTCGGCGGCGATGGCCGCCATTTACAACATGGGCAGGGAGAGTGGACTGTGGGATACAACCTTGCGCACAGACACCGAACTGCTCACCAAAAAGGATCTCAAAGTAAACGCCAAAAATCTCAACTACTTTGACGTTCTGGTCTTTGCCAGCACCACCGGCGAACTGGACCTCGACGCCAGCCAGAAGCAGGACATGATCTCCTTCATCAAGGAGGACGGCAAGGGCTTTGTCGGCATTCACGCCGCTCTCGACACAAATTACACCTGGCCGGAATACGGAGAAATGATCGGCGGCTGGTTCGACCAGCATCCCTGGTCGACCTTCAATGCGCCCATCGTCAACGAAGACCCGACGTTCCCCGCCGTCCGTCACTTGCCCGCTGCCTTCGTGAAATACGACGAGATCTATCAGCCCAAGGCCTGGTCGCGCGACAACGTGAATGTCCTGCTCAGCCTCGATCCGGCCAAGCTCGATTATGACAATAACCCCCGCATCCACCGCACGGACCATGACTTTCCCGTCGCATGGAGCAAACTCTACGGCAAGGGCCGGGTCTTCTACTCCACGCTCGGCCACACCGAGGAGGCCTGGGACGATCCCGATATCCGCAAGATGTACTTCGAAGCCATCAAGTGGGCCCTCCGCATGACCGAAGGAAGCACAGCCCCTCACCCGCGCCCGGCTGCATCCGCTCCTGCCCGTTGACCAAAGAGAGCGGCACAATCCACGTCCAAACTCTGCCGCGGACTATCGCGTCTTCGCAACCGCGATTCGCCCCAAGTCTCGCCTTTGAGACCTGGGGGTGAATGCAGCCCGTGGAATTTCTGAAGCGGTCATCGGTAAACTCGCGCCGGTTTCCCAGCCGCACGACTTGAACGCAGACTTTCGCATCCTGAATATCGGCAATGACGCGATAATCTCCCACCCTGTATTTCCAGTAATCGCCCAAAGTAGAGCCTACGAGCGCCTCGCCGATGCTTCTAGGATCGTCGAGGACTGCCACGCGCTGACGCAAGAATTTCACGATGCGCCGGGCAACCTGTTTATCGAGTTTCCTCAGCTCTTTCTCGGCCTCTTTTTCGAACTCAATCAGCCAGGCCAAGGCGCTTCTCCACTTCGTCCAGGGTGTAGGTCCTGCTTCGTCCGGCTCGCAGCGCGAGGGTCCGCTGTTCGGCCAGGTACAGATCTTCCAGGTCTTCCAGCTTTTCGCTGATGGCCTCGATCATGTAATACGTCTTGCTTCGTCCGGTGAGCTTGGACAGCTTTTCGAGACGGGATTTCAGGTCTTCCGGCAGGCGAAGGGAGACGGCGGAGCCCATAGGCAAACCTCCAATATTTTACAATACAAGTATCGCACGAGAACGCTTTTCAGGCGAGCGAACGGGGAGGGATTACTCCCCTTCCGGCGGCACCTGCCCCAGCAGCCGCTGCCACGTCTTCTGGTTCTTCCGGAACCCCTTCTTCAAATCCTCCAGGATCCGCTCGAAGTCCGCATTCGTCCGCAGATTGTTCCACGCCGGATTGATCTGGAACCAGGGATAATTCTCGTTCCCTAAATAAATCGCCCGCCGCAGCCAGTGCAGCGCCTCGCTCGAATCGCCCTCCACCGCAAAGTATGTAGCCAGCCGGTAAGCCATCTCGCTGTCGGCCTCGGCCGCGGCCAGCGTCTCGTCTTTCAGCAGCGCCGCCGCCCGTTCCCGCTGGCCCGCCTGCACATAGCACAGCGCCAGCGTCGGCACCGCGATGCGCAGCGAATCGTCGTCGCGGACCACGCCCTCCAATATCTCGATGGCCGCGCTCAGGTTGCCCAGCCTCATCTGCTGGTACCCGGCCGAAGTCCTCAGCAGCGGGTGCCGCGGCTCCAGCGCCAGCCCTTTCGCCAGTTCGTCGCCGGCCAGCTCGATCTGATTCTGGTAGTGATAAACCCGCGCGCGATGGTTGTAGAGAATCGCCGCATTGGCCGGGTTCAGCTTGAGCGCGCGGCTGAACTGGCTGAGCGCTTCGTCGTACATCCCGTCGCCGCGCAGCGCCAGGCCCGCCACCATGTGTACGCTCCAGTCGTTGGCCGCTCCAGCAAGCAGGTTGGCGATGCCGTGCCGCGCCGACTCTTTCTCGCCGCGCGACAGCAGCATGTAAATCCGGTAGAGATTGGCCTCGGTCGAGGCCGGGTCCAGTCTGAGCGCCTCGTCAAACGACCGCCGCGCGTGGATCACGTGAATCTGCCCGCCAAACCCGTGCCGCACATATTGCAGTTCGGCAATACCCAATCCGCTCCACCCTGCGGCAAACTCAGGATCCTTGCTGGTGACGCTTGTAAACAGCGCGTGCGCGCGGTCCAGATCGCCGCGAGAGCCCGTGCGCACCATGAACGAACTCAACAGCGCCCGCGCCTGCAAGTACTCCTCGCTCACCGGCCCCGTCAGTGATCCGCCTGCCGCGTCCCTTGCCCCCGCCCGTGGCGCGTCGATCTGGGCAGCCTCGATTCTGTCGGCGGCGCTCAGCCCGTGCAGCGCGGCAAAAACCTCGTTGGAAATCTCCGTCTGCACGGCAATCAAATCCAGCGAGGCCACGCGAATCGCACCACCCGAGCGCACGCTCTGCGATCCCACGTCCAGCAGTTGCCAGTTCAGGTCGAATCCCTCTTCCGAGCGCAGAAAACTCCCCGCCAGCACAAAGGAAACCAGCAGCTTCTGGCCAATCGACAACGGATCCATCTGCGCAATTTTCAGCGGCATCAGCGTGCTCGAAGGCCGCACCACCAGTGCCGGAATCCGCGCCAGCCGCGCCGCAATCGCGTCGGCCAGCGCAAACCCGTAGAGCGGGGCCACCTCCGTTGCGCCCAGGTTGGTAAACGGCAGCACCACCAACGAGTTTTGCGGCGCTTTGTCCACCGCCGACTCGCGGAACCGCTCCGCCAGCATCGACAGGAAACCCGTATTCCGCTTCTCCGCCTCCGCGCCCGTTGTAGGCAGATTCGCCGCCGCATCGCCGGGAATGATCCCCGTCTCGATCTGCAGCGCCTTCATGATCGTCTTCAGCGCCTCGCGCACTTCGGCGGCCGAAGCGTACCGCGCCCCCGGGTTTTTCTCAAGACAAGCCGAAATCACGCTCTGCAGCTCCGGCGAGATGCCGGGCACAATCTCGCTCAGATCCACAGCATCGGAAAACTGAATCGCGCGAATGACCTGAAAATCCTCGGCATCGGGCCGGGCGAAGGGATGCCGCCCGCTGGCCAGCTCATACAGGATCACCCCCAGCGCCCACACATCCGATTGCACGCTCGACTGCCCGGTCACAAACTGCTCCGGCGCCATGTAGCGGATGGTCCCGCCGCGGGCTGTGTAGGTGGCCGCCACCGATGCATTCTTGGCCAGGCCCGGCTTCGACGGGTCAAAGTTCGCGTCCTCGGGCAGCAGCCGCCGCGCCAGGCCAAAGTCCAGAATCTTCACCTGGCCCCCATCGGTCAGCATCACGTTCTGCGGTTTCAGGTCGCGGTGAAAGATCCCCAGCGTGTGCGCCGCCTGCAAGCCGTCGGCAATCTGGATGCCCACTGAGAGCACCAGTTGCAGGCTCGCCGGCCCGCGCGCAATCAGCAGGTCCAGCGACTGGCCCGGCACGTACTGCATCACGATATAGCCTTCGTCCCCGCTCTCGCCCACTTCGTAGATGGCGCAGACGTTTGGATGCTCGATGGCCGAAGCCAGCCGCGCTTCGCGCAGCACCGTCGTCCGCAACTGCTCGGCGGAAAGCAGCCCGCTGCGCAGAATCTTCAGCACCACCGGACGCTGCAACAGCGTGTCGTTGGCCAGGTACACCACGCCGCTGCCTCCGGCGCCCAGCCGGCGAACAATCTCGTAATGTTCGATCGTCTTTCGCTTCATCTCATATAAGTGTACCGGCACAAGAATAAAGGGCGTATCAATTTACGGTTCAGCCAGGATAAGGCTCTCGGATTGAACCGCTTCAGTCGTGAGTCGCCAATCTATACAGAACCATGAGCTTCAGCAAAAAGCGGGGATCAGTAAAAGAAAATGTTCAGCGCCACGGCCATCAGCAGAACCGCCACCGCCAACGCCTCGGGCCGCTTCCACCACACCAGGTGTGCCCGCGCAGGCCTGGGCGCGAGCGAGTGCACCAGCCCCACCAATTCCGCCTCCGGCCTGGCCCTGGTGCACAGGCTCACGACCACCGTCACGATCAGGTTGGCGCTGAACGCGAAAATCGCCGTCCAGAAGCTCTGCGCCATGTCGCTCGGGTAGTCGTGCAGCACCGCAATCCATCCCCCGTGAATCCCCGTCTGCGCCTCGATCGGCAGCGTCAGCCCGTGGTGCAGCATGGCCGCCGCCATGCCCGCAATCAGCCCCGAAAAAGCCCCGTGCCCCGTCGCCCGCTTCCAGAACATCCCCAGCAGCACGGTCGCAAACAGCGGCGCATTCACAAACGCGAAGACCAGCTGCAGCGTGTCCATGATGTTATTGAAGTGGATCGCCGCATACGCCGTCCCGACCGACAGCAGCATCCCACCCACTGTCGCCCATCGGCCCGCCGCCATGTAATGCCGGTCGCTGCCGCCCGTGTGAATGTAGGACTGGTAGAGATCGTAGGTGAACACAGTGTTGAAGGCCGTCGCGTTGGCGGCCACGCCGCTCATCAGGCTGGCCAGCAGCGCCGTCAACCCCAGCCCCAGCAGGCCGGTGGGCAAAAAGTGCAGCAGCATGTTCGGCGTGGCCATGTCGTAGTCCAGCAGCGGCTCGCCGCTGGCCGTCAGCATCGGCCTGCCGGTTACCGGGTCGACCTTTGCCGGAACCAGTCCCTGGCCCGCTTCCACCTCCGGCCGCACCACGGTTGTAGTGCGATAAATCGCCCCGTCGATCCTGCGCTCCACGGTTGTCGTGTGCGGCGTAGGCAGCCCGATAGCCAGCAGCCCCGGCAGAATCACCAGCAACGGAAGAAACATCCCGGGAATCGCGGCGATCAGCGGCACGCGCCGCGCCGATTCCATATTCTTCGATGCCATCGCCGTCTGGATCACCCTGAAATCGGTACACCAATAGCTGGCCCCGAGCACAACTCCCAACCCGATGCCCAAACCGATGCCCTCAATCCCCATCGGATTGGTGCCTGCGTGGGCCACTCCCTTCCACTCGTGCATGAACGCCACCGGCACCGTCGCCTTCAGCCCGCTCCACCCGCCGACGTTGCGCAGCCCCAGCAGCACCATCGGCAACAACCCCGCAACCACCAGGAAGAACTGCAACACATGGTTGTAGATGGCGCTGGTAAGCCCGCCCAGCAGGACATAGGCCAGCACAATCGCCGCGGACAGCACAATCGAGAAGGTAAAAATCCCCTCCGGCGCCCAGCCCCGCGCGCGGAAAAACCCATCGAATACATGCAGCGCCTGGATCAGCCGCGCCATCGCGTACATCGAAATCCCCGAACTGAACACCGTCATCGCCGCAAACGAGCAGGCGTTCAGCGCGCGCGTCTTTTCGTCGAACCGCAGGCGCAGAAACTCGGGCACGCTCCGCGCCTTCGACCCGTAGTAGAGCGGCATCAT
Source organism: Occallatibacter sp. (assembly GCA_036404455.1). Taxonomy (GTDB): domain Bacteria; phylum Acidobacteriota; class Terriglobia; order Terriglobales; family Acidobacteriaceae; genus Telmatobacter. The sequence goes on from DASWZM010000182.1 coordinate 17,565, forward strand.
GAAGAGGCCCACAAAGATCATCGCCGGTATCGCGCCGATGCCGTAAAACTGAGCGCTCTCCAGGCCGTACTTGGCCCCCCAGGCACCCATCCCGATCACCTCTTGCCCACCCAGGCCGACCCCCACGAACGCCAGCCCGCAGATCCACGCCGGCAGCGCGCGTCCCGCCTCGAGAAAGTCCTTGCTCGTCTTCATGTACGGCTTGAGGGCAAAGCCGATGCCCAGCACAAAGCCGAAGTACAGCAGCATGATCAGCCAATCGACGGCGGTGAGGTTCGGCACCAATGGCTCCTTGGGATCTTGAATGGATTGAATTCACTGTACGCAGGGCCGCGGAGGCAAGTCCAGCAACCACCGAGGTGAGACCTCTTCCGGCAGGCTCCTGAACAACATGCTTAGGGCGTTTTCACGGATAGCGTAAGGCCATGGGTGCCCCACCCTCGCCGCGTCTTTGTTGTTGCGGCTAGGGTGGGATAGCACGAAACCTGCCTTACAGGAACAGCGAAAATGCCTTGAAAACACCAAGGCCCTCCGGCGCAAACCGGAAGGCCTTGAAACCGCAATCGGAAATTCCCGCCTATGCCTTCGCCGTGCGTGTGGGCTTATAGCCCGAAAAGCCGTAGTAAGCCACGAACAGGTAGCCGATGATCGGGATGATGAACGCGTATTGAATCCCAACCTTGTCGGCCAGCGCGCCGAACAGGAGGGGAATCACCGCTCCGCCCACGTTTCCCATGGTGATAATGCCTGAACCCTCGCTGGTCATTGGCCCCAGTTCGGCGATTCCCAGCGCAAAGATATTCGGGTACATGATGGAATTGGCCACGCCGCACAGCACCAGGCTCCACACGGCGACAGGCCCATGGGTGAACATCGAGGTCAAAAGCAGCGCCACGCCGAGGATGCCGAGACCAGCCAACAAATCTTGCGCCTTGATCCAGGTCATCAGAAAGCTGCCCAGGAAGCGGCCGGCCATGATGCCGACAAAGTAGAACGAAGCCAGGAAGGCCGCGGTCTCCGTATTGCTGATTCCCTGCGTCCGGAAGTAGCTGATGGCGATCGAGGCCAGGGCGATTTCCACGCCCACGTAGAAGAAGATGCCCACCATGCCCAGCACTGTGTGCCTGTAGCTCCAGATGCTGCGGCCCAGCAGCGGGTCGCCGTCCCTGGCGGGGCGGAATGCCCGGGTCGAGGTGATCGCCGGAAGGTGCATGAACATCACCGCAAAGCCCAGCACCAGCAGCGCGACCGCAATGGCGATGTAGGGCCCTTGCACCGTGTGCGCAATGCTCGCCTTGGTGGCAACCTTGCTGGGATCGGTGAGGATGAAGTGGCCCACCACCAGCGGAGCCGCGGCCGCGCCCAGGGAGTTGAAGGCCTGCGCCAGCGTCAGCCGCGCCGGGGCGCTGTGCTCGGGGCCTAGAATCGAAACGTAAGGATTGGCCGAGGTCTGCAACGCGGTTACGCCCGTCGCCAGCACAAATATCGCGCTCAAAAACAGCGGAAAGCTGATCAGATTGGCCGCCGGGATGAACAACAGCGCGCCCACCACCATGATGAAAAGCGAAATCACCATGGTGCGCTTGTAACCCACTGCTTCGATCAGCTTGGCGCTGGGAACCGAGAAAACAAGGTAAGCGAAAAACCACGCCGTCGACACCAGCATGGCCGGTCCGTAAGACAGATCGAAGAGCGACTTCAGGTGAGGCATCAGATTGCTGTTCAGGTTGGTCAGGAACCCGAAGATGCCGAACAGGATGGTGACCGTGATGAACGGGACAATGTAGTTAGCCGAACTTGCCGCCGCTGGCGGTGTGGATCGCGTAGTCATAAAGGTCTTTCCCCCGCTTCCTTTGAAAAATAGCCTGGTCTTCGCTGTCTTCCAATTGTCGTTTGCCGCAACCGTCCCTCACGCGCGTCAGGCCGCCGGCAAGGTTGAGCAATTGTAAAACCGCACTGAAAAGTACCGACACAACTCTAAGCACTCGGGCCGAGGTACGTCCAGGAAAAGTTGAAAAGGTTTTCAGGAACGGTTCTTGCGGCCCTGATGGAAATCCGCCGGCCCTTACCGCCAGCCGAAGATTCCCTATTGCTTTCGCTCGCGTTCTTTCCTATGCTCGATGAATGGAATCACTCACCCATGACGAGCTTGTGCGAATGACCCCGCCGGAGCGCCTTGCGTTAATCTCGCAGCTTTGGGATAGCCTGGAAGACGACCACCTTCCCCTGACAGCCGCGCAGCGGGCGGAGCTTGACCGCCGCCTGGCCACGCTCGAACAGGACCGGCGCGAGGGTATCGCCTGGGCGGCTTTGAAGACCGAGCTTGAGCAGCGCTGCCCGTAGTGTATCTTTCCACGGCAGCCGCGTTCCGGCGCATTGGTAAAAGTGGGCATGAACCACGAGCGGAGCTTCTCTTCCCCTGCCCCTGTCGAGTTTCACCCCTTCGGCAAACCTTGCCATGCGCGGAGATTTCCCGTACTCTGAGCCTCATGGAAGTACATTTCTCACCCGACGTTGAAACGCGGCTCCAGCAACTGGCCGGCGCCAACGGCAAGAATGCCGAGCAACTGGTGAAGGATACTGTTGTCCGGATGCTGGAAAATCAGGCCCGCTTCATCGCGGGAGTGCAAAGAGGCATTGAGCAAGCCGACCGTGGCGAGTTTGTAGAGCACGAAGACGTGCTTAACCGCATCGATAGCCTGTTCCACTCGTGAGACAGATTCGGTGGACAGCCGAAGCTTCCGATCAACTTGAAGCCGCTGTGAAACGCATCCAGCAAGACAATCCCGCTGCTGCCCGGAATGTCGCCCAGGCGGTCAATGCTCATACTGTTTGACCACAGCACTCCGGCTCCGCTTCGATACGCACTCAAGGGCCACGTCGTCATTGAAGCCATTGAACGCGGATGGGACCGGCTTGCGAACGGCGCCTTGCTCGATGCAGCGGAGGCGGCAGGTTTTGAACTGTTGGCGACCGCCGACAAGAATATGCATTTCCAGCAAAACTTAACGGGCAGGAAAATCTCAATCGTCGTTCTCGGCAACGCGCAGTGGCCCGTCTTGCGCCGCTCCGTTGAAAGAGTCGTGGCCGCCGTGAACGCAGTTATACCGGGCAGGTATAAAGAAGTGGAAACTCCGTTCGAGTAAGCTGTCAGTGCTTCCCTCTCGGCAGAATGCATCATTTCGTCGAGAGCGATCAACCCCTCCGGCGTGTCTCATAAAGGGTCCTTTGCGCCCATCGGGCCGGGGACAGTGCCGGTGGAAACCGTGAAGGTCAGTTATACGACCCAATCACGTTTCGGGTCTTTCACGTATAAACGTTTTACAGTGCCGCAAGAGGTGCACAGGTCAGCAAAAAGGGTCTCCCGTTTCTCCCTTTCGGACCATTTGAAAAAGCGTTTCTCTTTCTCTTTGCAGAGGAGGCCGGGACGTACGTCGCCACCACCACCAGAAGCAGAAACAGTGAGACCGCTGATGAGTTGTGAGCTGCCGCAGTGTTCACATGTATTTTTGGGCATGGACAACTATAGCCCATTAGGGATAATTCATGATCTTCCGTATCTTCTCAAAAAGGGTAAGTGTCGGGACCGCCGCCTTGCTTCAAGTGGGGCCTATTGGGTGACCACAAGCTTCATTATGTATGTTGTTCCGGTCGGTGGCTGTGGGTCTGGGCCAGTGTATGTACCAGCGGCAAAGTCGATTAGGATACGGTCTCCTTCTTGAATTTGAATGGAACCATCTCCCGTCAAATTGTACGTATATAGGGCATTTGGAGACCAAGTCCCAGACAAGTGATAACGATGAGTATCTCTCTGAGGAATGCGCATCGGTTTCTGCGTGTGCATCCATCCAGAGACGAAGTCATCATCCGGGTTCTGGCTATAATCCAAGTTTATTGTGTCCTGATCATCGAAGGTTATGTCAATGTTCGCGCCCGCTTTGTTATCTGTTGCGGTCGCAGAAAACCTGAGAACAAAGTTGACAGACTGATCACTGTTCGGACTCGAAGGCGTAGGCTTATTTGGATCGGAATGAGCGGAGAATCGTCCCACAACGACTGCGAGAATTCCACTACTTACGAGTAGTGGAACGACTACGTATTGAAGCCACCACTTCCATCCCTTATCATCCTCGGCCATGTGGTTTATCTCCTCGCTGTTGTTTTCGTGCGATTGTCTCACAAGGGGTAAGTTCTGCGACAATGCGCGGACCCGCTCAAAACGCAGGCCTCGGCATTCCGAATGTTTTTCCCACAATGAGGATATGAATTACAGCTGCCTGGATTGCGAGGTTCGCGACTACCGCGGGTAGTGCAGGCTCCAAACCGAAGGCCTGGATCAAGCCCTCGAACCGTATCCCCGTTCCCTGTTCCCTGCATTTACACTGGAAGTGCATGATTTCCACCCTTGCCTGGACCCCCTACGGCGTCCGCTTTATCGACCAGACGAAGCTCCCTCTCGAGGAGTGCTATGTACTCGCCACCACCTATGAACAGGTGGCCGAGGTGATTGAATCCATGGTTGTGCGCGGCGCGCCGGCTATCGGCGTCTCGGCGGCCTACGGCATCGCCCTGGGCGCGCAGCGGACCAAAGCCGCCACGCCCGCGGAGTTTGCGCCGGAGTTCGAGCGCATCTGCGCGCGGCTCGCCGGCACCCGGCCCACGGCGGTCAACCTGTTCTGGGCCATCGCCCGCATGAAGCGGCTTTTTGCGACCCTGGCCGGGTCGGGCGCACCTTTGGTCGAGATTCAGGCGCAGATACTGGCCGAAGCCGACGCCATGTATGAGGACGACATTGCCGCCTGCAAGGCGATGGGCGCATTCGGCGCCGCGCTGCTGCCGGATGAGGGCGGCGTGCTCACGCATTGCAACGCCGGCGCGCTAGCCACGTGCGGCTATGGAACCGCGCTGGGCGTGATCCGCTCGGCCGTGGAGCAGGGCAAGCACATTCACGTTTATGCCGACGAGACGCGGCCGTTCCTGCAAGGCGCGCGCCTTACCGCGTGGGAACTGATGGCCGACGGCATTCCCACCACCGTGATCTGCGACAACACGGCCGCCAGCCTCATGCGTGCCGGCCGCATCCAGGCCGTCGTTGTCGGCGCCGACCGCATCGCCGCCAACGGCGACACCGCCAACAAGATCGGCACCTACAACCTCGCCATCCTTGCCAAGGAGCACGGCATCCCGTTCTACGTCGCCGCTCCCTGGTCCACCATCGATCTGGCCACGGCAACCGGCGACTTGATCCCCATCGAGGAGCGCCCAGCCGTCGAAGTCACACACCACGGCGGCAAGCAGCTAACTCCCAACGGCGTAGGCATCTGCAATCCCGCCTTCGATGTAACTCCCGCCAAATACGTAACCGCCATCATCACCGAACGCGGCGTCCTCCGCGCCCCCTACACCGAATCGCTGCGCAAAATGGGACTGGTGGCCGGGTAGGACAAACCGTCTACAGTAAGACTGTGGTGCTTCCCCGCTCCTCCATCTTCCATCTGCGGCGGCCGTCGCTCCTCCGCGGCGTCTTCCTCTCCCTCGCCGCCCTCGCGGCCAGCCTGCGCCTCGAGGGCTTTCCCAACACCGGCGCCCTTCACGCCTCCAGTTGGCAAGCCCTTACCGTGCCCTTCGCCTGCTGGGGCATGGTGGAAACCGTTCGTTGCCTCGGCCGCAGATGGAGCCTCTACCACGCCGGCGTCCTCATCCTGCTCTACTCCGAGCTGATGATCCTGGCCCTGACGCTCTTTTTCTGGCTCTTTCCCCTGCGCTATCCCCTGTGATGGATCGCCGAAGCCCCTGAAATCGCGTTGACCCCAGCCGCCCCTGCCATGAGTCCGCTCCTGCCGTGTAGCATATTCCAAACCCCGCGATTGCTCTCCCCGCCATCGAACGGGGCTCCCAAGGGGACAAATCTGGAGGAAGACATGCTGAAAGGCTTTCGGGACTTCATTCTGCGCGGAAACGTTGTTGATCTGGCCGTCGCCGTCATTATCGGCGCGGCCTTCAATGCCATTGTCACGTCGCTGGTGAACGACGTGCTCAAGCAGTTGATCGCCGCCGTTGTGGGCAAGCCGGACTTCAGTTACGTGGTGCTGAATCTGCATGGCACCCCTATAAGGGTCGGCAACTTCCTCACCGCCACTTTACAATTCCTCATTGTGGCTGGCGTGGTCTATTTCGGCGTTGTCTTGCCCTTGAACACGCTCCTGGCCCGCCTGAAGAAGCCGGCTCCGGAGGCTCCTTCCTCCATGAAGACCTGCCCCGAATGTCTCAGCGAGATTCCCCAGGCCGCCAAGCGCTGCTCCCAATGCACCCAGCCCGTCCCCGTGGCATAGAGGCCTGTCAGCAAGCCGGCGGCTAACCCGCTCCGGCTTGCTAACTGGCGCCATGAGCGCCGATAACTCCGCCAGCTACGCGAACCGCGCCTCGGCGTGGCTAACTCCGCCGGCTCGCTGACTTGCTGACTTGCCGGCTTGCTCGCCCGCTTTCCTCAGTCCAGCTCCCGCAGCCGGCGCGAAAAGGCATAGAAGCCCACGTAAATCGTCGCCGCCGCAGCCGCCATCGCGGCCAACGCATGAGGCGTCGGCACGTGGCGCGACATCTCCCCGGCCAGCAGCGCTCCCAGCGGCGGCAGCCCAAGAAAGCACGTCGCATAAATGCTCATCACGCGTCCCCGCATCGCGTCTGAAGCCAGGTGCTGCATCGCCACATTGATCGACGAAATCATCAGGATCGCGCTATACCCTTCCACCAGCAGCAGGCATTGCGACAATGCGAAGTTATGCGAGTAGCAAACGGAGACGATCGCCGCAAAAAAGACCACTCCGCCGAACGCGATCACCGCACCGCGGTGGCGCAGCGTACCCCGCGCCGCAACCGTAACCGCGCCCATCACCGCGCCCAGCCCTGAAGCCGCCAACAGCCAGCCAAGCCCGGTCTCGCCGGCATGCAATTGCATCCGCGCAAAATAGGGAATGAACGTCAGAAAAGGAATGCCCAGCAAGCTGGCCACTGCCGTCATCCACACCAGCACCAGCATCTGCCGCTCTCCCCGCAGATACGTAAATCCCTGCCGCAGGCTCGTCATATAGCTGGGATGGTGCGATTGCGACTGCTCCGGATACCGGATGCGCGTCAGCGCCCACAGCACCGCCAGAAAGCTCACCCCGTTCAGAAAAAAGTTGCCTGCCACTCCCACCAGCGCCATTGCATAGCCGCCCAGCGTCGGCCCCAGTATTCTCGACATATTGAATTGCGCCGAGTTCAGCGCGATGGCGTTGGTCAGGTCCTCGCGCTTCACCAGCCGCGGCACCAGCGCCTGGTAGCTGGGCGCGTTCATCGCCATCGCCATCCCGTTCAGGAAAGCCAGCCCCACAACCTCCCACACCGTGATGATCTTCAACCAACTCAGCGCCGCCAGTGCGAATGCCAGCACCATCATTACCGACTGGGTCACAATCAGCAGTCTCCGCTTGTTCACCCGGTCGGCCACCACCCCCCCGAACAGCGTAAACAAAAGAAACGGAATCGACCCTGCAAACCCCACCACCCCCAGCCAGAACGCGGAGTTGGTCAGTGTAAGCACCAGCCAGCCCTGGGCCACGTTCTGCATCCAGGTACCGATGTTCGACAGAAAGTTGCCGCTCCAGAAAAGGCGGAAGTTGGGGTTGCGCAGCGCGCGCACCACCTGTGGCAGCCGGTTGTCCTGCTCGTCTGGGAAAGCGGGCGTCGCCGCGGCGGCCTCTTCCACTGCCAGGCTCTGGGGTTCCTGATTCAATTCGCCGTCAGCGCTCAAAACAGGTGCCCCCTGACGTGTAGTGTAAGCTGTGGCTTTATCCTGGCGCTACGCTGCCGCGCAGGCCTGATTTCAGACTTTGGGAATCCCGATCGCCGCTCTGCAAAAGGGTTTAACGAATGACTGTGCGCAATCCGCTTGCCTTCCTGCTGCTTTCGGTGCTCGCTCCAGCCGCGCTTCCGGCCCAATCCGCCCCACCGGCCGTCTTTGGCTATGCGGACTTCACCGACCAGTCCAAAATCGAGCAGGAATTCCTCGCCGTTCCCGACGCCAAACTCGCCGGACAGCACCTCAAGACCCTCACCGCCGAGCCCCACCTGGCCGCCACGCCCGAAGACCGCAAGACCGCCGAATACGTTGCGCAGAAATTCCGCGCCGCCGGCCTCCAGACCGAGATCGTTCCCTACCGCGTGCTCCTCAACCAGCCTGAAGTCGTGCGCGTCGAGGCCTACGACCCCACCGGGAAACTGCTCATGACCGGTCCAACCCGCGAGCACGTCGACGGCGACCCCTACCAGGACGATCCCCGCATCGTCATGCCCTTCAACGGCTCCTCCGGCTCCGGAGACGTAACGGGCGAAGTGGTCTACGCCAACTACGGCCGCCTTGAGGACTTCGACCAGCTTGCTGCCCAGCACATTGACCTGCGCGGCAAAATCGTCCTGGTCCGCTACGGCTCCATCTTCCGCGGCGTCAAGGTCTATATCGCCCAGCAACGGGGCGCGGCCGGCGTGTTGATTTACTCCGATCCCCAGGACGACGGCTACTACAAAGGCGATCCCTGGCCCATCGGTCCCTGGCGTCCAGAAACCGGCGTCCAGCGCGGGTCAGTCCAGTTTCTTTTCAAGTATCCCGGCGACCCGGAGACCCCCGGGGTAGCCTCCACGTTGGACCTGCCCGACTCCGCCCGCATCTCCCCTGAAGGCAACCAGCCCCACATCGTTTCCATCCCCATCGGCTATCGCGATGCCTCGCCCATTCTGCACGCCCTGAAGGGCCCCGGCGTTCCGCAAGGCTGGCAGGGTGCGCTGCCCTTCCGCTATCACCTCGGGCCGGGCGGCGTCAGGGTCCACCTGCTCTCGCAACAGGATTATCGGCGCCGCATTATCTGGGACGTCATCGGCAAGGTAAGAGGCTCCGAGTACCCTGACGATTGGGTGGTTACCGGCAATCACCGCGACGCCTGGGTCTATGGAGCCGCCGACCCCGGCAGCGGCACCGCCGCCATGCTCGAATCCGTCCACGGCATCGGCGTCCTGCTCAAGCAGGGCTGGCGCCCCAAACGCACCATCGTCTTCTGCAGTTGGGATGCCGAGGAAGAAGGCCTCATCGGCTCAACCGAGTGGGTCGAGCAGCACGGCAAAACCCTCGAACGCGCCGTCGCCTACTTCAACGTGGACGTAGCCGTCTCCGGCCCGGATTTCTCCGTCGCCGCTGTGCCCTCGCTGAAACTGTTCATCCGGGAGGTCACCCGCTCGGTTCCCAGCCCTCTCGGCGGCACGGTCTATCAGCAGTGGAGAATCAACCCCGGCGCGGGCAACGAACATCGCGCTTCCAATGCCCCGCCCACCCCCGAAGAAGAGGTCCACATCGGCGACCTCGGCTCCGGCTCCGACTTCACGCCCTTCCTGCAGCACATCGGCGTTCCCTCCACCGATATCGGCTCCGGCGGTCCCTACGGCGTTTACCACTCCGCCTTCGACGACTTCGCCTGGTACACCCAGAACGCCGATCCAAAATTCGTGTATCTGCAGGAGATGGCCCGCGTTCTTGGCCTTGAAGCCTTGCGCATGGCCGACAGTGACGTCCTGCCCTACGACTACGTCACCTACGCCCGCGCCATCGACTCCTACATTGCGGCGGCCAAACGGAAGGCCTCTGACGCAGGAGTGAACTCCCTCGATTTCGCCCCCGCTGAAGCCGCCGCCGGCCGCTTCGTCGCTGCCGCCCAAAAGGCCCATGACCGCCAGGTCGCTCCCACGGGCGACCTGGCCAAACTGAATCTCGCCCTCCGCCAGACCGAGACAGCCCTCATCTCCGAAGCCGGCCTGCCCAATCGCCCCTGGTACCGGCACACCATCTTCGCCCCCGGCGAGTTCACCGGATACGCCGCCGTCGTCATCCCTGGCGTCAATGAGGCCATCGATGCCAGGGACTTGAAACGCGCCACCCAGCAATTGGCCGTCCTCACCCAGGCCCTCGACCGTGCCGCGCACACCCTGGACCAAGCGCCCTGAGCAGCGCTTGAATCAATCCGCCAAATCCACACTCGGCAGCCTTGAATCCGAAGCTCATTGATTCAATTCCAGCTTTCTGCAAGTGATTACTTTAGTAATCTATTCCATCTCGATAAGGCTAATCCCTCAATCTGTCCATACCCCTTTTGGAGGAGAACAAATACCACCTCTTATTCAGCAAAATACAGCTAAATCGGACACTTTTCAATTTATTTGTTCTGCAAGAAGCGTAAGCTGGTAATAGATGACTTATTACTCATTGGCGGGCATCCAATGTTACTTGTGAGCGAATTCTGATTACGTCTCGCTTCACTCGGCCCTGGATGCCCAGTTTTTTCAAAAGGAGTTTGCCATGCACGATATTTTGGTTGCCCTAGCTTTCGTCGCCTTGGTCGTCTGCCCGGCACTTATGGCGTCCATGCCGCGGAGCAAAGTCAAAAACGAGGGCTGATATTCTGCAAGATTCCGCCGAGGCTTCGGCGGCTTCCCGTTTTACGGCTGGCCCACTGCACGCCCCATGCCGGTAGTCTCGCCGTACAGGGTGCGCCGCAGGCTTCCCCCAAACGCGCTCTTCCCCCGATTACCAAGGACCGATCCCTCTCACACCGAGGAGCTATTCCTCTTCCCTGCTCTCTCCCACTATCCTTCTTGCAGGTTGATTCGGTTCGGTCGGATGCCCGCCTGTGCGCATTCAAACCTGCTCTGGAGGGGAGTGCTCTTTTGTGGTTGATTTTCTGATCGGCGCCGGCTTCATCGCGGTTATCGTCACGCCGGCCATTGTCGCGACCATCCTCCGCGCCAAATCCCACAAAGGCGAACTCTGAAACTCGCCAACCGAATGCAATGCGGCCCCTCTGGCCGCCAATCGAACCACGAATCCCGCCAGAAGCCGCCCACCCCCATCTGCGCGTCTACACCCCTCGCCTTTCCAACTCGGCCTCTCCTACCCCCGCCTTCCCTACCCCCGCCTCTCCCGTCTTGGATGGTTGACCCCTAGTCGGTTACGCACGTATCGTTAAAGGTTGACTATGAAGATTTCTGGAAACACCTTGCGGATCGGGATTGCGGTTGCCGTCATTGTCGGCACCATCGGCTGGCTTGCGTACTCCGGCTATGGGGCCAACAAAAGCTACTACGTCACGATCGCCGAACTCGGCGGCATGGGCGACAAGGCCTACCACTCACAGCTCCGCGTCGAGGGCTTCGTCGTGCCCGGCTCCATCGAGCACAACGGCCCCCACGTCGACTTCGTGCTGAACGAGTTTGAGAGCCACTCCGCCAAAGCTGCCACCGGTCGCGTGCTCAAGGTCAGCTACAAGGGTTCCGAGCCGCCGCCGGACACCTTCAAGGACGACTCACAGGCCCTTGCCGAAGGCTCCTATGGCCGCGATGGCGTCTTCCACGCCTCCGTACTCCAGGCCAAGTGCGCCAGCAAGTATGCCCCCGCCGGCCCCAATCAGCCCAACTCGCCCCAGTCCAGTCCCAAGCCCGCGCAGCCCGCCTCCCCAAAATCCACTGCCGCTGCACCCGCCGCTCACCCCTCCAGCCCGGGCGCCTGAGAATGGCCGATTCAGGAGCCGAACCGCCGCTCTCCACCGGCCCGCTTTGTGCCAGTTTGGTCGGCGTCTCCAAGCTCTTTGGCTCCTTCGCCGCTCTCCGCCAGGTCACGATGGACCTGGAGCCCGGCCGCTGTTACGTCCTCATCGGCGAAAACGGCGCGGGCAAGTCCACCCTCCTCCGCATTCTCGCCGGCCTGCTCCGTCCCAGCTTCGGCACGGTCAAGGTCTTCGGCGCCCTCGAACCCCACGACGAACGCGCCCGCATCGGCTACATGTCCCACGCCCCCATGCTCTACGACGAGCTCACCGCCCAGGAAAACCTGCGCTACTTCAGCAGCCTCTACCCTGGCCGACCGAACCTTACGCCGGCCGAGGCCCTGCGCCAGGTGGGTCTGGACCCCGACCTCACCCGCACCCTCGGCCAGTATTCCCAGGGCATGCGCCAGCGCACCTCCTTGGCCCGCGTTCTGCTCCCCGTCCCCGAGCTGCTCCTGCTCGACGAGCCTTTCTCCAACATGGACATCGAATCCGCCCGCCAGATGGTCGAGCTCCTCGCCGGCTTCCGCCAGGGCAACCGCACCATCGTCATCACCACCCACCAGCGCGAGATGGCCGCCCCCATCGCCGACTGGGTGCTCACCCTCCACGCTGGCCGTCTCGCCTCGTTTGAGCCGGGGTCCCCAGCGACAGGTCTTCGTCGCTGGGGTGGTGAGCCGGGGTCCCCAGCGACAGGTCTTCGTCGCTGGGGTGGTGAATCAGGGTCCCCAGCGACAGGTCTTCGTCGCGGGGGTGGTGAACCGGGGAGCCCAGCCCTATGAAGACCAACGGCGCCCGCATACTCGAATCCCTCGGCATTTCCTTCGAACTCCTTGAATACGAAGTCGATCCCGACGACCTCTCCGCCATCACCGTAGCCAAAAAGATCGCCATGCCGCCCGAGCAGGTCTTCAAGACTCTGCTGGTAACCGGAGGCCACGACACCTTTCTCTTCGCCGTCATCCCCGGCGACGCCGAACTGGACTTCAAAAAACTGGCCCGCGCCGCCGGCCTTCGCAAGGCGGAAATGGTTCCTCTCAAGGACGTGCAGCCCCTCACTGGCTACATTCGCGGCGGCGTCACCGTCTTCGGCGCAAAAAGAGCCTTCCCCGTCTTCGTCGATGAGACAGTAATCCTCTTCGACCGGATCAGCGTCTCCGCCGGAACCCGCGGCGCCCAGCTCATCCTCGGCCCCACCGACTACCTCCGCGCCACCCAGGCTCAGACCGCCGATCTTACCAAAGACCCGCCCAGATCCCCGGGTGCCCCATCCTTGCGCCATCTCTCCGGCGCAAGGGTGGGAGACCACGAACCCGACGAGTCGATCCCCACCGCCCCCGAGGGCCAAGCCTGATGCCCCGCGCCCTCTGGACCCACCTCGTCAAGGATCTGCGCATCGAGCTCCGCTCCCTCGACGCCTTTGTCTCCATGCTTTTCTTCTCCCTGCTGGTCGTCGTGCTCTTCTCCATCGCCTTTGACCCGCATGGGGATTTTTCCCGCGAGATCGCCGGCGGCGTCCTCAGCGTAGCCACCATGTTCGCCTCCGTCAGCGCCCTCAACCAGGCCTGGGCCCGCGAAATCCGCCACCAGGTCCTCGACGCCCAGCGCATGGCCCCCGCTCCCGGCGCGGAACTCTTCCTCGCCAAGGTGATTGCGAACTTCCTCTTCGTCACCGTCGTCCAGGTGATCCTGGCTCCATTCTTTCTCATCTTCTATAACCTTCACATCGAGGGCCAGGCCTGGCTCCTGGCGCTGGTTCTCCCCTTGGGCACCTGGGCCCTGGTCGGAAACGGCGTCTTCTTCGCCGCGCTCTCCATCCGCAGCCGCAACCGCGAGCTGCTGCTCTCGCTGATCTTGTTTCCTATCTTCATTCCGGCGCTGCTGGCCATGGTGCAGGCCACCACCGCCATTCTCACCGGCGAAAGCGACCCCACGTTGTGGATCAAACTGCTGGTGGGCTACGACATCATCTTCACCACCGTCAGTTTGCTGCTGTTCGACGTGGTCTTTCACGCGGAGTAGGGCCGGCGATGCCGGCACCGTTTATTCGGAGCACCCCTCCGAGGGTTTTTCATCCCCTTTCCACCCATAGGCCGTCCAAAGCCTCTTGCTTCCGTTTTGGACCACTGTTTTCGTTTCCGGAAACACCTGTGGAATGTTGTGACTGCCAACACTCGACAGTACTTAACGCGGATGATAGC
>DASWZM010000183.1:0-3826 GCA_036404455.1 Occallatibacter sp.
CGAGATAGTTGTCTCTGTAATTGAAACCGCGTCCACAATTTGAACTGTGATCCCACCCTGTGCGCAAATTGCCGGCGCGGCGACGAAAAAAGCGAATAAGTAAACAACTCTCTTCATGGACTCACCTCCGCACACTTCAAGCCCCAACGCCTACCCCTTAATCTTGCCTTTGCTGCACTCCACGATTCTCCCCTTTATCCATCCGTCAGGCTTATCGGCCAGCTCTCCTGGCAGTCGTTCCCAGGTGCATTCCGCTAAGAGGGCGGCACCCAGGGCGGGGCTGTCGAGCAGTTGAAACTTTATTCTGTCCCTGGCTGAGGAGAAAACGACATCGCATCCAGGGGAGAGTTCCCGTGCAATCCTTGCGATTCTTTCCTCCTGAAACTTGCGGCTATCCTGGTCGGCCATTGGGTATCCTGTGCTCCTCAGAGCCGCAGTTCTGCGGCAGATTTTTCCGCTCGAAAGCTAGTAGCATCGGCTAATTCTTTCATTCAGCCTTGCACACTGCAAGGATAGCGCAAGATTCGTCAAGCTTCAAAAGTTCATGTCGCCGTACTTGCTGGTTCGTGTTACATTTCTCTCGCCCGCTCGATCGCCCGGATCACTGCCTGCGCCTTGTTGAGCGACTCCTGGTGCTCCAATTCGGGGACGGAGTCGGCCACAATGCCGGCGCCGGCCTGCACGTAGCCTTTGCCGCCGATGGCCAGCATGGAGCGGATGGCGATGCAGGAGTCCAGGTTGCCGGAATAATCCGCGTAGAGCACCGCGCCGCCATAGGTTCCGCGCCGCGCCGGCTCCAGCTCCTCGATGATCTCCATGGCCCGCACCTTGGGCGCGCCGCTGAGCGTGCCGGCGGGGAAGCAGGCGCGCAGCGCATCGATGGCGGTCAGCTCGGGCTTGAGCCGGCCCTCGATGGAACTCACAATGTGCATCACATGCGAGTAGCGCTCGACGAACATCAGCCGGTCCACCTTCACGCTGCCGAACTGGCTCACCCGGCCCACGTCGTTGCGGCCCAGGTCCACCAGCATCACGTGCTCGGCGCGCTCCTTCTCGTCGTGCAGCATCTCGTCGGCCAGCGCCTGGTCTTCCTTCTCGTTGGCGCCGCGCGGCCGGGTTCCGGCGATGGGCCGGTACTCCACCTTGCCCTGGTGGACGCGCACCAGAAGTTCCGGCGACGACCCCGCCAATTCCACCGCGGCCGCGGGCTGTTTTCTCTTCTTGGAGGAGTTCTTGGTCTGCGTTGGCTGCCCGCCCAACGGCCCCTCCGGCGCAAAACGCAGAAAGTACATATAGGGGCTGGGGTTCACGGTGCGCAGCGCACGGTACACCTGGAAGCTGTCCGCCTCGGGCACCACGTCAAAGCGCTGCGACAGGACGGCCTGAAAGATGTCGCCCGCCGCAATGTACTCCTTGGTGCGCGCCACTGCAGCCAGAAAATCCCGCTTGCGGGTACGGTGCCTCACCTTGAGCTTGCCCTTGCCGTGCTGTGCAGGCAGTTTGGGCAGCGGCCGGGCCAGCCGCTTTTCCAGCTTATCGAGCCGCTTCACGGCCTTGTCATAGGCTGCTGCCGGTGCGCCGGCCAGCTTGCCGCGCGTCACATCGGCCGTCACCACCAGCCAGATCTCCTTGCGCACGTGGTCGAAGGCCAGCACCTCGTCGAAGAACAGCAGACAGGCATCGGGAACGCCCAGCTCGTCTTTGGCGCGTTCGGGCAGCCGCTCGATCTGGCGCACTGCGTCATAGGAGAAAAAACCCACCGCACCGGCGGTAAACGGCGGCAGCCCCGCGAGCCGCGCCGGCTTGTGGCCAGAGAGCGCCTGGCGCAGCACGGCGAAGATGTCGTCTTCGATGCGAACGGCCTTTTTGCCCTCGCTGATGGTGATCGTGCGTCCGCGCGCCACAATCCGCTTGAACGGAGCCAGCCCAATGAAGGTGTAGCGTCCCACCTGCTCGCCGCCCTCCACCGACTCCAGCAGAAAGCACTCCCGCTCCGGCCACGCCGCGCGCAGGAAGGCCCCCACCGGCGTTTCCAGGTCGGCCGCCAGTGTGCGGCAGACGGGAACCAGGGTGTGCTCTTTGGCAAGCGCAAGAAACTCCTTGCGGCTGGGCTGGACGGGATGGGCAGAGGCTTTCACAGGCACCAGTGTAACTGCTCGGGAGTATCTTCCGCTGCAAGGCGGCGGGAGTTTGCCACCCAACTGCAAGGACTATAAACGCCTATAAACCTCAACAATGCCGTTGATTTCCCTGGATTTCATGGTGACTTTCGACGCCACCAAGACATTGACCCCCCAACGGTCAGCCAGCCGATAAACGTGCCCATAAATGTCCCGGCGATCACGTCTCCCACCCAATGCTCGTTGGTGATGACCACCGCAACGCACAGCAAGGCAACGATCAGCGCGCCGATCGCCCTCCACTGCGGCATACGCATCCAAAGCACGGAGACGATCGCAGCGGAGATTGCCGCCGTTCCCGACGGGAACGATCGCCAGTGAGGACCGCCGTGCAGGAGATGGAATCCGTAGATGTGGTTCTGGACATAGGCCGGCTCGGGCCAGGCGCGGCCAAAGATGCGTTTGAAGACAAAGCTGGCCGCAGTTGCCCACATTGCGGCCCAGCAGCAGAGCCGCGGCGTTCGCGTCCAGGAGGCAAGCGCACGGCCAGACCAGGTCCATATCCCGCATCCGAACAGGAAGAGCAAGGCTATTGCGATAGCAAGATCGAGGGGAGCCAACGCGCGTTCAATCCAGGCCCATGAAGCCGTGTGACGCAGATGTTCGTCGAAAAAATCAGCCACAGGGCGATCCACATATGCGATGCACACCACAACCGTGATCGCCGTGGCCGCGAATGCAAGCAACCAGTTTCTAAGAGCGGCTTTGTTGCTCATGGTCTGTCCGTGCTTCGTCAACGTCAAAGCATGCAGGCTTACATCCCCGACTATAACCGGACCGGCACCGGAATCCTCTCCAGAACTTTGCAGGCGATCTCCACAAGACGGAGAAAAACGCCGTCTCGTCTATTATTTGTGAAGGGGTGCGTTTCCGCGAAGATCGGCGGGACGGCATCCCAAAGGAATTGGAGAGGCACATGGCAGGTGCAACCCCGGCAGTGACTTTGGACCAGGAGATCAATCCCTGGGAGGCACAGAGCGCGCGCTTTGAATTTGCGGCGCGCAAGCTGAATCTGGAACCCAATTTGTGGAAGGTGCTCAGCACCCCATCGCGCGAGATCATCGTGCATTTCCCTGTAACCCTGGATAACGGCCAGATCGAGATGTTCACCGGCTTCCGGGTGCAACACTCCATCGCCCGGGGCCCCTGCAAGGGCGGGATTCGTTATGCGCCGGACGTGACTCTGGACGAGGTGCGGGCGCTGGCCAGTTGGATGACCTGGAAGTGCGCGGTGGTCAACATTCCCTTCGGCGGCGCCAAGGGTGGAGTGATCTGCGACCCCAAGAACATGAGCCAGGGCGAACTGGAGCGTATGACCCGGCGCTATACCTCGGAGATCATCGACTTCATCGGGCCGGAAAAGGACGTTCCCGCGCCCGACGTGAACACCAACGAGCAGACCATGGCCTGGATCATGGACACCTACTCGATGCACATGGGGCATACGGTGACCAGCGTGGTCACCGGCAAACCGCTGAACATCGGGGGCTCGCGCGGCCGCGTGGAGGCCACCGGGCGCGGCGTGCGGGTGGTGTGCGACGAGAGCCTGCGCTATCTGAACCTGCCCATCGACGGCTGCCGGGTGGTGATTCAGGGCTTCGGCAACGTGGGCTCGAACGCCGCCCGGCTGATGATGGAGCAGGGCT
>DASWZM010000184.1:0-9943 GCA_036404455.1 Occallatibacter sp.
AGTAGATCTCCGAGCCGATGCGGCGTATCGAAAGAAACTCGCGGAGAGCATCGCGGCGGCGTGTGCGGATGACGTACTGGTGCCAGACGTGACGGCTGCCAGGAACTTCGTGGGGCAGGACGACGCCGTGGGTTGGATAGGGGCCGGCCTCGACCAAGGCCGCCGCATGAAACAGCGCGTGGTAGCGCCTGGCCACGGTGCGGCGGGCGGAGTTCCAGCCGTCGATGTACTTGAGCTTGACGTGGAGGATGGCGGCCTGGATGCCGTCGAGGCGCGCGTTCCAGCCGACCTCGTCGTGGTAGTAGCGGCGGCGCATGCCGTGCTGGCGGAGCATGCGGACGCGCTCGGCCAGCTCATCGGAGTTGGTGGTGACCATGCCGGCGTCGCCGGCGGCGCTCAGGTTCTTGGTGGGATAGAAGCTGAACGCGGCGATGTCGCCGAGGGCGCCGGCTTTCACTCCCTGCCAATCCGCGCCCCAGGCCTGGGCGGCGTCTTCAATCAGAATGAGGCTATGGTCCCGGCCAAGGCGGGCAAAAGAAATCCAATCGGCGGGCTGGCCGTAGAGGTGGACGGGCAGGATGGCGCGGATGGCCGCGCCTTGCGGACCGTTCAGGACTGCTTCGACCGCGGCGGAGTCCAGATTGAAGGTGGTGGGGTCGATGTCGGCCAGGACCGGTGTGGCGCCGGCGCGGAGAATGGCGCTGACCGAGGCGAAAAAGCTGAAAGGGGTGGTGATGACGGCTGTGCCGGGGCCGGGGCCGAGGCCGGCGGCGGCGAGAGCCAGCCAGAGGGCATCGGTGCCCGAGGAGCAGCCCAATGCGTGGGCCACGCCCAGTTGCGCGGCGGCGGCGCGCTCAAAGGCGGTTACCGGCTCGCCAAGGATGAACTGCTGCGTCTCAAGCACAGCCCCGACCGCATCCAGCAGTTCCTGGTGAATGGGGCGGTACTGGCGCTTGAGGTCAAGCATGGGCACGGGCTGGGCCGTTGGGACTGAAGCGATAGGGGTTGATGTTGCGTCTTTCACCCGACCATGGTATCAGGCTGGGAAAGGGAGCTGTCCCACGGGGAAGACGAAGAACAGGGAATAGGGAATAGGGAATAGGGAATGAGGGAGTAGGGAACAACTTCAGCTTTTTTGCCGGGTTCCACTCTGTGGAGAAAGCTCGCGAGGAGCGAGATTGGCGGTTTCCCAGGCCGCAAGAGCGATGCTGGGGAGCCGGCCTGGTTACCGGCCGGTGAGTCCGCCGCGTCTCGGGCTGGAGGGTGCAAGCTTCCTTCGGGGAGGTGTTTCAGAGGAGTCAGGGTTGAAAAGGTTGGTAAACGCATATAATGTTGTGACATTGCGGGATCGGGCGGCGACCGGGTTTCCGGAGCCGCGCTCGCCGATTTGTTTTTTCAACCAAGGCAATTGCATCTAACGCTTCAAAAGAGAGTAGGAGATCGGCACATGGAGAACAAGCCGGCACAAAACATTCAAGATACATTCCTGAACACGGTCCGCAAGGACAAGACCCCCATTACGATCTATCTGGTCAGCGGCGTGAAGCTTACCGGAAAGATCCGTTCTTTTGACAAGTATTCGGTGCTTCTGGAAAACAACAGCCAGGAGCAGTTGATCTTCAAACACGCAATTTCGACCGTGGTGAGCAACCGGAGCGTGATGCACACCGAGCATCGACCGGTGGCGGTGCAGACTGGCGTTGGGCCGACTCCGATGGGAGTTGCGAGCGCGCCGCAAGTGGCCGCGGAGCAGCGATAGCAGGCGGGGAGCGGTCTCGATTGGCAGTTGAGGCGAACAGGACGGACGGCGCCGGCGCAAGGCCGGAACGTGCGGTCCTGGTGGGAGTGGATCTGGCGTGGTCGGCGCGGGCGGGTCGCTTGCGCGGCAACCGCGCAGGCGCGGCGGGCGTGCGGAGAGGTGTAGTGTACCCGGACGCGGACCAGGCGTTGCCGGGCGATTCCCGCTGGGATGAGAGGGCGCTGGAACCCGGCGGACAAGAACAAGCCGATTTCTCAAGCGGCGCGTCTTCCCTGGGGCAGGCGGCGCGGGCGTCTTCCGGACTAGACGTCGAAGAATCTCTGGCCGAGTTCCGGGAACTGGTTTCGAGCGCGGGCGGATTGGTGGCTGCGGAGTTGATGCAGCGGCGTTCGCGGCCCGATCCGGCGACTCTGATCGGGGCGGGCAAGGTGGGGGAGATTGCCGGAGTGGCGGCTTCCACGGAGGCCGACCTGGTGCTGTTCGACTGCGACCTGTCGCCCACACAGTTGCGCAATCTCGAGGCCGCGCTGCCTTGCCGGGTGCTGGACCGTACACAATTGATTCTGGACATTTTTGCCCGCCACGCGCGGACCTGCGAGGGACAGTTGCAGGTGGAGCTGGCGCAGCTTGAGTACATGTTGCCGCGGCTCACCGGGAAGGGCAAGTCGATGTCGCAACTGGGCGGCGGCATCGGCACGCGAGGGCCCGGCGAAACCAGGCTGGAGACCGATCGGCGGCGGATTCAGAGCCGCATCGACCACTTGAAAGGCGAGTTGGACGGGGTGCGCCGGGTGCGGGGGCAGCAGCGGCAGCGGCGCGAGGCCGTTCCGGTGCCTACCGTGGCGCTGGTGGGCTATACCAACGCCGGCAAGAGCACGCTGTTCAATCGGCTGACCGGCGCCACAGTGCTGGCTTCGCCGCGGATGTTTGCGACGCTGGACCCGAAACTGAGGGCCATTGAGTTGCCCAGCCGGCGCAAGGTGCTCCTTTCCGACACTGTGGGCTTCATCCGCAATCTGCCGCACACGCTGGTGACCAGCTTCAGGGCTACGCTGGAAGAAGTGGCGCAGGCTGAGGTGCTGTTGCACGTGAGGGACGCGGCTTCGACCTACGGCGAGGAGCAGAAGGCGCAGGTCGAAAAGGTTCTGGGAGAGCTGGAGTCGTTGGACAAGCCGCGCATCGAAGTTCGGAACAAGATCGACCTGCTGGGGGAACACGAGCGGCAGGGGCTTGCGTCGCGCGGCGAGGTGATGGTTTCGGCGCAGACGGGAGAGGGAATGGAAGCGCTGCTGGCGGCCATCGACGGGGCTCTGCACTCCGATCCGGTGATCGAGGCGGAACTGAGGGTTCCGCAGCAGGAGGGCGGGGTGCTGGCGGCAATCGAGGCGGGAATGATTGTTCACCGCAGGGAATATGAGGGCAACCTGGTGCGGCTGGCGGTGAGCGGACCGGCGTCGCTGGTGGGGCGGCTGCGGAAGTACAGGCTGCGGGGGGAATGAGCGATTCTTCGCGCAGAATTCTTCGACGTGCATTGAAGCTAGGAAGTTTAGCTTTTGTCATTGAGCGGTCAGAGCCGTGACTATTCTACCCAGGCGATGAATTGACCGCCGCTCGGGTGGCGATAGTCGACTACGAGCCCAGGTCCGTGCCGAGCGATCTGGTCGAGCGACAACTGGATCGGCTCAGGATCGAATTCGGTGTCATCGAGAAAG
The DNA here is from genome assembly GCA_036404455.1 of Occallatibacter sp. Taxonomy (GTDB): domain Bacteria; phylum Acidobacteriota; class Terriglobia; order Terriglobales; family Acidobacteriaceae; genus Telmatobacter. Next base: position 3,472 of record DASWZM010000184.1, read on the forward strand.
GTCAGTTGGCCCAGCCACCGGAAGTTTCCGCCCCATCCGTACAGGCTTCCGAAGCGATAGGGTACGGTGATGTGCACGATTCGCTGGCCGCCCCGCGTGTCGAATATCATCGTGTGGAATGTGTGGAGTAGAGCGCCTGGCTGCGGCCCGGTCACGTCCTTGAGCGGTCGCCGCTCCCGCATGTCGAGGAAGGGGCTCTGACCGGCGAACCGGGCGCGGACCCTTTGGAATTCTGCCGCCGCATCCTGCGCGGACGCCGCCCTGCTCTCATGGTGCGCAAAGAAGAACGCTGCGCCCGCCAGACCGCACGTTCCCGCCAAAGCCGCTCCAATTGCTAACCATCTTGTCAACTGCATCGCTACCGCTCCTTTCAAAACGTCCACAGCATCCCGCCAATCGGCCTCTAGATCCCCTAAAAGGGCGCTAAGTTCTTCACCATACCGCTTCTTCCACTTCCGCGGGTACAGCCTGAACGCCAGCCGGATGAGAAGCTCAGGCCTCACGAAGCCTCCGTAAACCGGTGCGCACCACCAGATCGAGCTGCGCGAGCTGCTTTTCCAGGTGACGCCTGCCAGCAGCGGTGATTCGATAGGGGTGGCGGCGATCATTGGAGCCGGATGGCGCAATCCAACAGCGTTGTTCCAGACGAGTGATCGCTCCGTACAGGGTTCCAGGCCCGAGACGAACATCGGCGAATCGATGAATATCCGCGATCATCGCGTAGCCATGCTTTTCGCCCTCGGCTAGGCTCGCCAGAATCAGCAGCGAAGGATCAGCCATCTTGTCTCCTCGGCTATACTACGTATCGCGTTATATCGTCGCGCGTAATAGGTACATTGTCAAGCGCAATCGTGTCCGGGGGAGACTCTCACATGGCCGATGCCGGTCGCTGCAAAGATCATGCAAGTCATCTCAGATGCGGGACACATGCATTGAGTACGCTGGAGTTGAATCGCTGCTCCAGTGTCCCCTGTTGCATCCCCGCCTGATGGCATACCATTTCCTTGAGGCAAAGGAGGATCTGTGAATCCCGTCGAGAACAGGGCCGGTCGATCTATCACTACGCTCTCGAGCCGCGAGGTGTATCGCAATCACTGGATGCGGCTTCGCGAGGATGAGATTCTGCGCTCGAACGGGCAGAAGGGCATCTATGGCGTGGTGGAGAAGGACGACAGTGCCATTATTCTGCCAATCGACCGGGGCCAGGTTTGGCTGGTGGAGCAGTTTCGCTACACCATCCAGGAGCGGGCGCTGGAACTACCTCAGGGCAGTTGGGAGATGAAGGTGGACGATCCCGAGGAACTGGCGCGCGGCGAACTGAAGGAAGAAATGGGCCTCGACGCGGCGGAGATGACCTGCCTGGGAACGCTGTGGATCGCCTACGGCTTTTTGCGGCAGAGGCAGCATGTGTTTCTGGCCACCGGGTTGACGCGCACCGAGAAAGACCCCGACGCCGAGGAGCACGACCTGGTGGTGCGCTCGGTTGCGGTGGAGGATTTCGAGGCGATGATGCTCAACGGAACGATCCGCGACAACTGCACATTGTCGGCGTGGGGGCTCTATCTGCTCTGGAAGGCGCGGCGGTAGCAGGGGTGGTTTTCAGTGAGGCAAGGGTCTTCCCGCGAGAAAGAAGGGCGGAGGAAGAATGTTCGCGCGACCGCCCCGTTCCGCCCTTTTCTCTTAAGCAATGGCTATTGGGCGTTGCCTTGCTGGTTCTCTAGCGCCGTAATAGTTCCAAACGTTCCGGAGGCTTCATCCGCGCCGCCTGCGGTGAAGTAAAGAGATGTGGCGTTTCCAGCTTTTCCATCGTTTCCGGGAGAGATTCCCCAAAGACCCGGAATGGTAATCACGTTTCCATTCATGTCACGCAGGAAGTCCATAAAGCGCCCGGTGATTGGGTCGAATGCCGCAATCCAGCCACTGCCGAAGTTTCCAACCAGAATGTCGTGGCTGTAAGGCCCAAAGTCGCTGGGTGCAATCGCCATTCCCCAAGGAGCGTTGAGAAAGCTACCGTGCTCCAGGCGCATGAGAAGATGTCCCTCCGGGGTGAAGACTCGAACCCTGCCCAGCCCGGCGCCATCCTGTTCATCGATGCCGCTGCCGCGCTTCGCATAGGACACATAGATGTTGCCACCCAGGTTCTGCACATTGAACGGACCATAACCTTCCGGCACGTCGCTGGAATCGTTGATCCGGTCCTCCACATCGTGTACTTGGTGGAATGCTGCATCGAAGACTTCAACTTTGCCCCGCGTAAAGTCAGCGACGTAGAGGAGGGTCTGATCCGGGTAGTTGTGCAGGTTCACGACCGCGGACGTGAGGCCCTTGAAGGAAGCTCCTTTTCCCGACTCGTTGACGGCGATGACCGCGGTGGTGGGCATCACGCCGGGGTTCCAGCCGGAGACGGTTCCGTCTTCCGTGACAAAGAGAAAGGCTGCCGGCTTGCCTGGCGCAACAGCGAATTCCGTAGTTCCGTTGAAGATGGTGCCCGTCGGCGATCCCATATTACCGGCCTGCGCGGGCGGTATGGTGACTACGAGCGAAACGGCGGAGCCGGTTCCGGTGTAGAGAGTGGCGAGCCCGGCGCCATTGTCGGAGACCCACCAGGGGCTGCCTGAACTGCGTGAGATTCCCCAGGGGTTGACCAGGTTTGGATCGGTGTTGGGAGCGCCGGTGCTCAAGTTGGTGGTGAGGTTTGTAACCAGGTATTCATTTGTGGGCAGGGGCGTGAAGGCACCTCCGTATTGGGGGCCGTCGTCAGCTGCCTTGGCCGCGCCAGGTTGTAGCAGGACTGCAGCGAACAGGGCTCCAACAGTGAGGGGAAGAGAGATCTTCATGCGAACAACCTCGAGGTGGATTTGCTTACCGTGGTGCACCAGCAAGTATCGGTTCGAGGCGCAACGGCGGGCGTCATGGAATTGTCACCCTATTGTTATCGCTTTGACGGATGCACGCAGGCGGCATAGAGGGGATGCCCCTGCCGTGGAAGGTGCATCAGGGGCGAGACGTTTTTTGCGTTGGATCAGGCCCCAGGGGAGGCCAGGCGCTGCGAAAACGCTTGAAAGCAAGCGTCGTGAGTACGATGAAGATGGCCATGACGATCAACTGTGTGATACCGAAGGCAGGGGACGCCTGCGTCGGCGCAATGGCCTTGAGCGCGGGCACCTTGGCGAAGAGCTGCGCGAAGAGAACAAAGACGTTGAAGTAGAGGGCCAGGCTCGCGGTGATGACATAGGTCCCGCGCCATGCGCCGGCCAAGCCGCGGCCATAGAGGGCAACGGCCGCCAGAATGAGCACGATCATGGAAAGAATTCCGATCACAATCCCCGGCGTGACAGTCTTGTTCGGAAAAAGGAATCCGGTCAGGCTGGTGAGAACCGTAGTGACGAGAAAAAGCGCGGTCCAGCGGGGAAGGAGCCTGTTGACGATGAGCCCGAAGATAGCGATCAGTCCGGCGCCGATGCCAACCAGGCTCAGAATCACGTGCAGGAGCGTGAATGTTGCAGTACTCATGCCGAGAATCATGGAGTTGTCCTTTCGTGCACCGGGGAATATGAGCACCTGCGCAGGGGAAGGTCGGGAGGCGCCTGAGCGGATTCCCATGCGGAGTCTTGCTCAGCTTGCGGCCGACGCCAGCAGGGCTTCGACTTTCGAATCCAATTCACGAGCAACTTTCAGCGCGGCCAGATTACCATAAGGCGCGAGACAGCTGGCCATCCTGTCGTAGGTAAGGTGAACGCCGTCCCGGCGCTCATCGATGAGAATCGTCACCGGCGCGTAGGAGGCGGCGTCCGGCACGTGCTCCGCCATCTGCTTCATGATGAGTGGGTTGCCGAGCACGATGCGCAGGATTCTGGGAGCATCCGCGCCCCGCTCCTTCTGGATGATCAGGCCGAGATTGAAACGCGCGAACTCCATGAACCCGGAGGGCCCAATGACGGCCTGGACCACCTGTTCAAGATCCTGCCAGGACCTTGCGGCGTAGACCTTCAAACCGAATTCGCGCATATCGGGATGGCCGATGGCGGCCTCAATGTTCGCAATGATCTCCGCGAACGGTTTCGAAGAGACCACACTGAGCCGCTCTACGGCTATCTGACGAATCGCCATCTCTCACCTGCCTCGCGCATTGGATGCGGGCAATGCGGCGGCGAGGCGCAAAGAATCTCGCCTGGATCAACGAGCATTGCTGCGCGTTTTTTTGGAGGATCATTCAACAGATCGCGGGCTATCCGTGCTCCTCGGTGGGGATCCGGCGGGATTGCCGCGCCAATGGACCCGGACCGGCAGCGAGAGGCTCCTACAGGACCACTTTGTAAATGTTGCCCTTGTTGTCCACGGCTACGCCAAAATGATTGTCCTCCGGGACGCCCAATTGTTCACGATGAAACTCCACCTGAAGAACGGTCCCCCGATCTCCGGTTGCGACTGCCTGTCCGACATTTTCGCTGCCCAAAATAGTGGCAAGGTAGTATCCCTGTCCGTAGACGGCATCCCAGGCGAAGGCCAGATTGGGCTGCGGCGGATAGCTGGCTGGGGCTCCCGGCGTCCTGGTGTTTACGAAAGACGCCGTGACAATCTTCCATGTTCCCTGGAAGGACTCTCCTTTAGCCTCGGCCAGCGTGATTTTCCCCGATTGTCTGGAAATGTTTGTGAGCCTTGCAGTGAAGGCCGGCGGGGGAACCTGCGCTGCCGCTGGACCCTGGACGGGGAACAGGCGTTGACCGAATGCGGCGATGCCGCCTGAGATCATGCAAACGCTGAGCAAGATAAGAGCGAACCTGACTCTCATGGGAGATCCTCTCTTCCAGTTGACGCCGCGGCGCGAGAAAGCTCCGCGGGGCGCGAATATTAGCCGCGCTCCTCGATGGGGATGTAGGGCGAGGGGTATGGGGGGCCGATGTACTCGGCGCGGGGGCGGATGAGGCGGTTGTCGTCCAACTGTTCGATGATGTGGGCGGCCCAACCTGCGATGCGGCTGATGGCGAAGATAGGGGTGTAGAGATCGATGTCGATGCCCAGGGTGGCGTAGGTGGAGGCGGAGTAGAAGTCCACGTTGGCGTTGAGCTTCTTGTCGGCGTTGATGTAGAGCTCGATCGCGCGGGAATATTCGAACCATTTGGGCATGCCGGCGTCCTTGCCGAGCTGCTCGCTCATGCGGCGCAGGTGGGTGGCGCGGGGGTCCTCAGTTTTGTAGACACGGTGGCCGAAGCCGGAGATCTTCTGGCGGGCGGCGAGCATGTTCTTGACGTACTCGACGGGATCGGCGCCGGCCTTGTCGATGGCGTAGAGCAGGCGCATGACGGCTTCGTTGGCGCCGCCGTGCAGGGGACCTTTGAGGGCGCCGAGGGCGCCGGTGACGGCGGAGTGGATGTCAGAGAGGGTGGCGGCGATGACGCGGGCGGCAAAGGTGGAAGCGTTGAGCTCGTGATCGGCGTGCAGGATGAGGGCGATATCCAGGGTGCGGGTGGCGGTCTCGGAGGGCTTTTCGCCCCTCAGCATCCACAGGAAGTTGGCGGCGTGCGAGAGCGAGCGATCGGGGGGCACAATCTCCAGCCCCTTTCGCAGGCGGTCGTAGATGGCCACCAGCATGGGCAATTGCGAGGTCAGGTTGTAGCTCTTGCGCACGTTGGCGTCGTGGGAGTTGTCCTTCTCGTCGGCATCGTAAAAGCTGAGCGCGGAGATCGCCGTGCGAAGCACCTCCATGGGCGTGGCCGAGGTGGGAAAGGCGCGCAACATATCGATGATGCGCACGTCGAGCGCACGAGAGAGCGCCAACTGCGACTGGAACTCGCGCAGGGCGAGCTGGTTGGGCAGGATGCCCTTCCAGAGAAGATAGGTGGTCTCCTCGAAGGTCGAATGCACGGCCAGCTCGTGAATGTCGATGCCGCGATAGGCCAACACGCCCGCATCTCCGTCGATCCAGCAGATCCCGGAGTTCGCCGCAACAATTCCTTCCAGACCCTTCCCAACGACAACAGTCGACATAGTTTTCCGTGCTCCCTATGCGGTGGTACTTTGGCGGTTGCTGCGTATGTCCAGGGCCTGAAGAAGAGCCCGGCGCCCAAAATTGCAGTAAGGATGTTTATAACGTAGGGATTCGATGGTTGTCACGGAGGGAGGGACGCAAGGTCATTCAGAACGGCTTCCCACGGCAGCTTTTTCCCACACAGGCCCGATTCTTTCGGTATTCTGTAGATTCGCCAAGCGGTGGACGGAGCGGAATCTCCGAATTTCGATTTTCGAGGTTGGATTTTGGCGAAGAAACGGAACGATTCAGAGAGAAGATTCGGCCAAGCCTGGTCTAATTTGGACAGAAGGCCGCAAACACCAAGGCGTGAGCCGTGCCGGGAGGCCCGCAAAATTGGGTCGCTGGACGGACCGCCAGAGAGAAGAAGGGGAAACAGATGAGTGAAATTGACGAAACTCCCAGAACTTATTCCGGCGCGCTGCTGGCGGCGATCGCCGCGGC
>DASWZM010000185.1:0-15475 GCA_036404455.1 Occallatibacter sp.
AGGCGTCGCTGCGGCTGCTTTCGCCGTTCATGCCGTTCATCACGGAAGAAATTTGGCACGCGGTTTACGACGGCAATCCGCCGGCGAAGTCGATTGCGCTGATGAGCTATCCGCCAGTCAATAGCATCCATCTACAGGCGCAGATCGAGATGGATCTAATGCAGTCGCTCATTGTCGAAATCCGTGCTCTGCGCAAAGAGATTTGCGTGGAAGAGAAGGCTGTTACGCCCATCGAACTTCGTATTGCCCCGGAGCGCAAACACATCGTTGAGGAGAACAGCGCCACCGTTGAGCGCCTGGCACGGGTCAGCGAAGTTCGCTTCGTGGATCAGATCACCGCTGGCCTTGCGAAGCACTCCACGCCAGCCTTCGACGTCGCCGTAGTCTACGAGCGCACCATCGATGTCCCCGCCGAGAGTGCGCGTTTGACAAAGGACATTGCGCAGTACGAAAAAAGAGAAGCCGACGCCGAGCGCCAGTTGAGCAATCCGAGCTTTCTGGCCAATGCGCCGGCGCAGGTGGTCGAAGGCCTCAAAAAGCAGCAGGCCGAAACCCGCCTGCTACTTGAAAAAGCGCGCGCCGCGCTGGCCGCACTGCCCCCCGAGTAATCGCAAGGAACGGAAAGATGGACTGGAAGAGCACCCGCATCGACGCATTGCTGGAGCAGGCCTTGATCGAAGACCAGGCCGCCCGCGACTCCACCACCAACCTCACCATCGACCCCGACTTGCGCGCCGCCGCCTCGATCGCAGCCCGCCAGGAGATGGTGGTCTGCGGTCTGGGTGCGGTCCCGCGCCTTCTTGAAATCTTTGCCCGCCTCGACACCCGCCCCCCGGCGCAGACCCGCTTTGAAGTCGTCAGCCATCCCGAAATCTTCGACGGAGTGCGCGTGCACGATGGCCAGGTGCTGGCCGTCATCCGCCACAACGCGCGCGTGCTGCTCAGTTGCGAGCGCGTGATTCTCAACCTGATGCAGCATCTCAGCGGCATCGCCACGCTGACCCGGAAATACGTAGACGCCATCCACGGAACGCACGCCAGCGTGCTGGATACGCGCAAGACCGTCCCCGGCCTCAGGTTTCTGGAAAAATACGCGGTGCAATGCGGCGGCGGCACCAATCACCGCATCGACCTGGCCTCCGGCATTCTCATCAAGAACAACCACATCGCTCTCGGCGGCGGGCTGCGCGCGGTCCTGACACGAGCCTTGGAAAAACGCAGGAAGGGCCAACGCGTCCAGGTCGAAGTGCGTACTCCCGAGGAGCTTGAAGAAGCGCTCAAATTCGGCGCGGAAGCCATCCTGCTCGACAACATGACGGTGGAACAAGTGAAGCGATCGGTGGACCGTATCAAGAAGCAATCAGAAGGCCAGGAAACCGTGGACAATGAGCGCTGGATTCCCACCGAAGCCTCCGGCGGCATCGTGCTCGATAACATCCGCTCCTATGCCGAGACCGGCGTGGACTTCATCAGCGTTGGCGCGCTCACCCACTCCGCCAAGGCAGCGGACATCTCCATGAGCATCGCCCCCGAGTGAGTTCAGGAAACCTCCGAACAAGTTGAAGTTTTGAAGGGTACGGGCCTTGCAAGCCGCGAAAAAACTCGATTCCAACTCCCGATCGCGTCAGGGCGCGACCGGCAGGCCGGGGTTTGAACCCCGACAGAATCCGTGCCGTAAATGCAGCGAAATGAAAGCGGGGTTTTAGCCCCCGAGGGAACGACTGTTCTTCCAACAAGGCTTGTTCAGAGATTCCTTAGTCAATGTTCGATCTCCCCACCATCGAAGCCGCCCTGGCCGATACCATCTTTGCGGGCAAGCTCCATTTTTTTCCAGTAACTGACTCCACCAACACCGATGCGCTTGAAGCCGCCCGCGCCGGCGCACCGCACAGCTCGGTCTTCTTTGCCGATGAGCAACTGGCCGGACGCGGACGCGGCGATCACGCCTGGCACTCGGCCGCCGGCGAAGGGCTATACGTGAGCGTTCTATTGCGCCCCACCATGCCTGCCGTCCACTTGCCGTTGTTGCCGCTTGCCGCCGGACTCGCCGCCGCCGATGCCATTCACGCCGTCACCGGGCTGGCTGTGGACCTGCGCTGGCCCAACGATCTGCTTATCGGCCCGCGCAAGACCGGCGGCATCCTGGCCGAAACAAAGTCCGAGGCGCACACAGAATCCCGCACCGTCTCCTTTGCCGTCGTGGGCGTCGGCATCAACGTACACCAGCGCAGCTTTGCCGCTGAAGTGTCCACACCTGCAACTTCACTGGATCTTGAAGCGGCCCGCCGCATCTCGCGCCAGGATTTGCTCGTGTCCCTGCTAAAATCGCTCCAGCGCGAGACGCTCGGGCTGCTCGATCCAGCGGCGCAAGGAACCATTCCCAGGCGCGTGCAAGAGGCTTCAACGTGGGTGCGCGGGCGAAGGGTTGAGGTACATGGCCCGCAAGCCTGCACCGGCGTCACGGCCGGGCTGGATGAAAATGGATTCCTGCTGGTGCGTACCGGGGACGGTCTGGTAACGGTGCGGACCGGCGGCATTCGCGCTGCGGAGATGAGCTAGACAATGCTGCTTGCTCTCGATGTGGGCAATACAAATACGGTGCTCGGCCTTTACCGCCTGGAAGGTGAGAAACCTGAGTTGGCCGCGCACTGGCGCGTCACCACGCACCGCAACCAGACCGCGGACGAATACGGCGTTCTCTTCGTGAATCTCTTCGAGATGAACGGCATGGCCCCCAGCCAGGTGCACCACATCATTATCTCCTCGGTGGTGCCGCCGGTCGAGTCCACCCTGCGCCAAGTCTGCGAAAGCTACTTTCACGTTCAGCCGCTGTTTGTTGAGCCGGGCATCAAGACGGGCATGCCGGTGCTGGTCGACAACCCCACGGAACTGGGCGCGGACCGCCTCGTCAACGCCATCGCCGCCTTCGAGCGCTACGGCGGCCCATGCGTGGTGGTGGACTTCGGCACGGCCACCACCTTCGACGTCATCTCGGCGAAGGGCGAATACCTGGGCGGGGCCATTGCGCCGGGCCTGGGCATCAGCGCCGATGCGCTGTTTGCGCACGCCGCGCGGCTGGGCCGCATAGACATCAAGCGCCCCGCCAAGGTCATCGGCACCAACACCGTCACCCACCTGCAGACCGGTCTCTACTACGGCTACATCGGACTGGTGGACGGCATCCTGGAGCGCATGGTAGCCGAGTTGGGCGCGCAGCCGCGGGTAATCGCCACCGGCGGCCTGGCGCGGCAGATCTCCGAAGACTCGCGCTTCATCTCCGAGATCGACGACATGCTCACCCTCGACGGCCTGCTCATCCTCTTCGAGCGCAACCGCACGCCGCGCCCACGCGCACGCGCGCATTAGGGCGCCCGCTGTGCTCAACTACTTCAACTACTTCACCGAAATCGAAGAGCTCTTCCAACAGCGGCGCGGATCGCTGCTGCTGCTGTCCACGCTCGACTGGGCGCTGATCGAGACGTGGCGCGAGGCGGGCATTCCGCTGGATGCGGCCCTGCGCGGCATCGATGCCGCCTTCGACAAATACGAGGCGCGGCAAAAAAAGGGGCGCATGCGCCGTATCAACGGCCTTGCGTGGTGCGCGCAAGCAGTAATGGAAGCCGCCGAAGAGTTGCGCGAGGCCGCCGCCGGCACAGCCAACCCGGCAAGCGAGAGCCGTGAGTCGGGCTTTGAGCAGGAGCGCGTGGCCGCTCATCTTGAAGCGGCTGCGGCCGCGCTGGACGCGGCGACGACAGCACACGAGGCGTGCACTGCGACCGCAACCCGTCTGCGCGAACTCGCCTCCGAAGTGCGCTCTGAGGCCCGCGACAGCGCCGCGGCCCCGCATCTGGAAGCCCTCGAACGCACCCTCACCGTCCTCGAAGAAAAGCTGTTTGCCGCCCTCACCGCCGCCGCGCCTGAAGACTTGCTGGTTGGTCTCAAGGAACACGCCGCCCGCGAACTGGCTCCCTATCGCAGCCGCATGGGCGCCGTGCAACTGCGCCAGGTCGAACGCCAGTTTGTGCAGAAGCAACTGCTGGTGCACTACAGTCTACCGCGCCTCAGCCTCTTCTACATGAGCCAGCAATGAAGCCGCCCAGGCCCCAATCCGCGCAGACGCAGCCCATCGAGCCCCAACTCGTCCAACCCCAGATCGTGCAAATCGCCAAGGCGATCTACGGTGGCGCGTTTCTGGCTCGCGTCGAGGGCAAGGCTGTCTTTGTGCCACTCACGTTGCCCGGCGAGTTGGTGCGGGTGCGGATCACCGAGGACAAGCGCGGCTACTCCATCGCCGAGCCGGAGGAGATTGTTGCCGCCGCGCCGGAGCGCGTGGCGCCAAATTGCCGCCACTTTGGCGCCTGCGGCGGCTGCCACTATCAGCACGCCGGATACGAGACGCAGCTTGCCCTCAAGCAGGCCATACTCCGCGAAACCCTTGGGCGTGCCGGCGTTCAACCGCCCGCGGAGATTTCCGTCCTCGCCGGGGAACCCTGGCATTATCGCAATCGCATCCGGCTCGCATTCGATGCCGCCGGCAACCCCGGCTACCGCGGACGCCGCTCCCATGCCGTCATTCCCATCGGCGAATGCCCTATCGCCGCTCCCCTGCTGATCAAGGCCACCGATGCCTTTGCGGAAGTAGCCCGCCAGTTTGCCCCCGCCTTGCGACCCACTGAGGTTGCGCTCTTCTGCGACGCGGCCGAAACCGCGTTGCTGGCCAGCGTCTTCACCGCAAGCCCCGCAAAAATTCGCTTTCAAGATCTCGCCGATGCGCTTGCTGAGCGAATTCCCTCTCTCAAAGGCGCGGAACTTGTGGCCGAGGGCCGCGCCGGTGAGCGTGTCCCAGCCCAGCCGCCCCGAACCGTCGCGCAATGGGGCGCAACTTCCCTCTTCTATCGCGCCGCCGGCTTCGACTATCGCGTGGACCACGGCGCTTTTTTCCAGGTAAACCGCTGGCTTGTCGACGCCCTCGTCGAGCATGTCGCCGCCGGCCACCGGGGTGCGCTCGCCTGGGACCTCTTTGCGGGCGTCGGCCTCTTCGCCCGCCGCCTCACCGCCGGCTTTGCCCGCGTGGTTGCGGTCGAGTCCGCCCCATCTGCAGTCAACGCCCTCGAACAGAACCTCAAGGGCACAACGGGAACCTCCGTGCGGTCCCCTACCCTCGACTTCCTGCGCCGCAGGCGCGGAGCCGCACGCCCCGATCTGATCGTTGTGGACCCTCCCCGCACCGGCCTCGGCCCGGAAATCACCACGCTCCTCGCGGAGATCGCCGCTCCCGCGCTCGTCTATGTCTCCTGCGACCCGGCGACCCTGGCCCGCGACCTGCGCACGTTGCTCGCCACGGGCTACGCGATACAAAACCTCACCCTCGCCGACCTCTTTCCGCAGACTTTCCATTTGGAGACAGTGGTCCAGTTGCGCCGCTCCTGATAGGGTTGAGGGTCAGACGAGATCTTACTCGCCTCCAGCGTTTAGTGGTTCTCTATAATGCTAACCAAATCGGCGCTTACCGAAGACGGTCCTCCCATAGGAAGAAAGAACACAGACACGTTCTTCACAACAACAGTCACTACCTTTTCTTCTACAGACCCATATTCCTGAGAGCCAAGGCGATCAATTTGCTGACCAACAAAGCCGCCGTTATTGAATTCGACCTGAAATTGAAGATTCTTATCCAGAGCGCAGGACAACAGAAAGTTACTTTTGGTATCTGGATCAAAAGACCAATAGGGCCCCGAATTCATTGTATGTCGGTTTTCCAGGTAGCCAGTTAGTCTGATATAGCCGGAAAAATCAATTTCACCGTAGGGTTCATAATCTTCAAATTCCTTCGGTATGCGCCCGGTCGTTTCACTGGTAATTACTCGTCTAACCCTCAAGTTTCCGAATCGTTGCCCAACCTTCACTGCGGCAATTCGGTTATCCAATCGGCCGGAAATATCCGTAAATACAAAAGTGGATTCGATCTCTCTCATCGTGCGCATAAGATTTTCTGAGAGTCGATGCTCTCGCGAAGTATCAGCACCAAAAATGCAAACTTGTTCGTGCTTCCAATACGTGCAGTATGAGGCCGATCCTGAACGCGTATCTGTATAATTGACCCAATCCAACTGGTTGAAGGCTCTCTTTTCAACGACGACATTCTCTCCGTGACCCCAAACGGGTCCCTGAAGGCTGGAGGGAAGACTGACCTCTAGTCGGACGCCTTCGCCTGAGTGAAAGAAATCAACACAGGTCCAGTTTTCAAACTGGAGTGAGGAGTCCTCTGTCTTCAATGCGGACGGATACTTGAATTGAAACGCATCTTCTTTGTCCACGTAAAGGGAAAGGCCTGGGGACGGAAAGTTTGAAACCCGGCAACCTGTGTGTACCACAGGCCATTCTTCTTCCGGTGTGGGAGGCCCGTTTTGGCCCACCACGGCGTTACAGATGGAGAGCATCAGCATCGCAGAAAGAAAATGCGCAGTTCGGGTGTTCATGAGCAATTTCTCCGAAGATGACCAGAAAAACCTGACAATTTCGACGTAATCACTCTATATACCTATAGAGGAACAGTCTCACAGCTTCCAGATTGGCGCAATGAAATCCGACTCCCCCAACTCCGGGCAAGCCATCGCCGGTTACGCCGGCCATGGCGGTGGCTCGGGCGCAGTTCCGCTCTTCCATGCGGCGTGGCTCTTTGCCGCCGGGATCGCGGGCACCCATTGGCTTTGGCTGCGGCCCAGCCTGGTGCTGGTCGCCATGGCGCTGGTCGCCGCGCTTTGTGGCCTGGCGGCTTTCCGCGCGCAGCGCATTGCGTGGCTACCGCTGGCCGTTCTGTGGCTCCTGCTGGGCGCGTGGTGCGCCTGGATGGAGCCGCAACCGGCTCCAGCGCCCGCGCTGGCCGCACTGTCAGACGGTCTGCTGCGCACGGTGGAAGGAACCGTCGTCGATGCCGGCCCGGTGCGCGGCGAAATCGAGCAGAATCTTGATGAGCCGACCGCCGCCACAGCCGAGCAACAACCCTCGCAACGAATCGATCTACGCGTCTCCACGCTCGAAGTAGTCACCGACTTGAGCGATGCGCAGGCTCCCGTAGCAGGCGGCGTGCGCCTCACGGTTCGCTGGCCCCCAGGCGCACCAGCGCAGCCCGACCTGCGACCTTTTCTTTGCGGTGAGCGGGTCCGCGCCGTCGTTCGCCTCTTGCCCCCGGAGGTCTATCACGATCCGGGCGTCTGGAGCCGCGAGGATTTTCTCCTCGATCAGGGCATCACTTCCACGGCCACTGTCGCCGTCGATCGTATAGACCGTCTCGGCCAGACTGGGGTCCCAGGCGACGCGTCTTCGTCGCCGGGGTGGGAATCTCCCGGCCTTTTCCTGGAATGCCGCCTGAGCGGTCTGCAGCACGCCTCCAGCACACGCCTCCTGGCCTTGCCCGCGGCCATGCGCCGCCTACCCGCCCCCCTGCGCCTCACCAAAGACGACGCCATCATGCTGGCCGCCATGGTTGCCGGCGACCGCACCTACCTCACCCATTCCCTCCGCGTCGGCTTTGAGCGCACCGGCTCCTTTCACATGCTGGTGGTTTCCGGCTTCCATCTGGCCATCGTGGCCGGGTGCATCTTCTGGCTTGCCCGCCGTCTGCGTCTTCCCCGCGTCCCGGCCACGCTCCTCACCATCGTCGCCTCCTTCGCCTATGCGCTCTTCACCGGCTTCGCCACGCCGGTGCAGCGCTCGCTCTGGATGGTCATCCTCTACCTGCTCGGCCAGCTCGTCTACCGCGAACGCAACCCGCTCAACACCATCGGCTTTGCTGCGCTCTGCCTGCTCGCCGTCAGCCCCCGCAGCCTCTTCGACGCCAGCCTGCAAATGACGCTGCTTGCAGTCGTCGCCATCGCCGGCGTCGCCGCTCCCCTGCTCCAGAGCACAATCCACCCCTACCTCAACGCCACGCGCGACCTCGGCCTCACCGCTATCGACGCCAAGCTGGACCCGCAACTCGCCCAGTTCCGCATCGCGCTGCGGATGGCCGCCGCAGCGTTGCAGGCCGCCGCCGAAGGCCACTTTGCGCCGCGCATTGCCTGGCGCGTCTTTCCCTGGACGGTGCGCTTCCTGCTCCGCTTCGCCGAACTGCTGGTCGTTTCCTGTGTAGTCGAGCTGGCCATGACGCTGCCCATGGCCGTCTACTTTCACCGCATCACCATCTTTGCGCTGCCGGTGAATCTCTTCATCCTCCCTCTGCTTGTGGTCCTCATGCCCGCCGCGCTGGTCACCCTCCTGGTCGCGCTGGCCTGGCCCGCCGCCGCCGCCGTTCCAGCCATGTTCGTGGCCCTGCCGCTCCATTTCGGGACTGCCCTGGTTCATCTGTTCGGCTCGCTTGCCTTCGGCGATTTCCGCATTCCTTCGCCGCTCCTTTGGCAATCGGCCGCCTTCTGCGCGCTGCTCGGCGCAGCCATTGTGCTGGCCCACCTGGCCGTTTCGTCCCCAACGCATTCTGCCCGCGGGCGACGCCGCGCCAACGGGGCTCCCCACGGAAAGGTCCTCATCCGCGGGGGCGGAGCCGCCTGGGCCGCGCTCCTGCTGGCCGCCCTGGCAGCCGTAGCCCCGCGCCCAATCCAGCACCCCCGCGATGCCCTGCTCATGGAAGCCATCGACGTCGGCCAGGGCGACTCGCTGCTCCTCATCACCCCCGACGGCAAGACCCTGCTCATCGACGGCGGCGGCTTTGGCGGCGGCCCACACCAGGCTCCCCAGGATTTCGACATCGGCGAGGAAGTGGTCTCTCAGGTCCTCTGGTCGCGCGGCATCCGTCACCTCGATGCGGTAGCCCTCACGCACGCCCACTCCGACCACATGGGCGGCCTCCCCGCCGTCTTGCGCAACTTTCATCCCGCCGAACTATGGGTCGGCAACAACCCCCGCTTCGGCGCCTACAACGCCCTGCTCAACGAAGCCGCCGATCTCCAAGTCCGCATCCGTTCCCTCCGCGCGGACGATGCCCTCTCCTTCGGAACCACCCAAATCGCCGTGCTTGCGCCCTTTCGGGACTATCAGCCCGGCCCCGAGCCCGCCAACAACGACTCGCTCGTTCTCCACATGACCTACGGCGCAACCTCCGTCATGCTCGAAGGCGACGCCGAAGCTCCCATCGAGCAAGCCATGCTGGCCGAGCCCGGCCTTGAGAGCACCCTGCTCAAAGTGGGCCATCACGGCAGCATCACCTCAACCCGCCCAGAGTTCCTCTCTCGCATCGCCCCGCAGTGGGCCGTCATCTCCTGCGGCCTGCACAACCGCTACGGCCATCCCCGCCAGGAAGTGCTCGAGGAACTGCAAGCCGCCAAAGTCCGCACCTACCGCACCGACATCAACGGCGCCGCCTGCTTCCGCCTCGACGGCAGAACCGCCGCCCCCGACCCCTCCTGCGGCTGGCAACAAACGCCCTGACGCATTGAAGGATACGGGGCTTCAGCCCGTACGTAAGGAGCTCGAAAATCAACGAGAGCTTTAACCCCTGAGAGCTACGCATGGGGCACCCTCCTTGAAACCCGCCCCTTTCCTGCAGCCTGTCAAGCCGTCTTGTCCGCAGCCTCGCTCAAAACAATCAGCTCCAGGATCACCTGCGAAAGGTCTTCACGCTTGCGCCTGCTCATCTCCGTGAATCGAATCTCCACCATCCGCTCGTTGCGCATCTCCTTCGTCGTCCCAGGGAGCCGGAATGGTAACCCGCGCAGGTGGAAATCCACCTCCGCGTGGGCGTTCAGGCGAACCGCCATCGGCCGTGCCAGCCGCACCAGGCAGCCATCCTGGCTTACGTCCAGAACGTTCCCCGCAAGAGTCGCACCATCCGCCACCAAGTGCAGCACCGCGGGCGATTCGCCCACCTCCAGGCTCAGTACCTTGTGTTCGCTGTGCAGTTTCGGTCTCTTCGGCGCCGGTGGAGGAGTAGGAGGAGGCGCTTGAAACTCCTCTTCCTCCGCGGCCTCTGCGACCGCAGGCTCCGGGTCAACCGGAAGCGGATGCTCAAGCGCAATGATCGGGCTGCCGGCCTGCCCTGCCGCCGCCGCAACCGCCTTCTTCACCACGTCCGCCGCGCTCTTGTCCACAAGACACGTCAGCAGCGCGGCAAGCTGATTCCTTGTCCGCCCCGTGGGATGAATGAAGCGTATGCCGATCAGCCGATCCCAGGTCGTCCACTGCGTGATGCCCCAGATGCTCAGCACCATCTCCTGGATGGACAGAACCACCTTGACGGACTCCAATGCCCCTGCGGTAAAAGGCTTCAGAGTGCGGAGCCTGCATCCGCTCAGACTGACATCGAGCATCTCGCACGGAATACTCGTTCCCTTGTGAATCAGGCTCCCCGGCGCGCAGTTCAGGTCGAACCGCTCATCCACGCGCCGATCCCGTCCACGCGCATTTCTGCCGCCGGCTGCCCCACTCTCGCTGCTGGCTATCACTGCCGTGGCCACTTATCTCCCGTTCGGAAGGAAAGAGTCTCTCCCCTACCTGCTCTTTCGGCCAAGCCCCCGCAGGACGTGAGGACACAACGCGCGCGACCGCGTGGACTGGTAGGCCGCGACTTTCGTCCCAGCATAAAGCCAATAGAATCAAAATGCGGGCTTTAGCCCTTGAGGCATGCTTTCCGGGATTTCGTTCGAGTCCTTGAATGCCCTAAAACCTCATCCTCACCCCCACCTGTACCTGCCGCTCCCGGTAGAAGTTCGTCGCATTGATATTCAGCGGCTGTCCAAACGCTGTCGTGTTAGCCTTCAGCCCGGTGAGGAAGTTCAGTGAAGGCAAGGTGCCGGAAGCGCCAGACTCAAGGTAATAGCCGGTCGTTTCGAGCTCCGTAACGTTCTGGTGGTTGAAGAGGTTGAAACTCTCCACCAGCAGTTCCAGCTTCCGCATCTCTCCCAGGTCGAAGCTCTTGCCCAGCCGCATGTCGGCCTTCCACGTCGTGGGATAGCGATAGGTGTTGCGCCCCACGCCGTAAACCCGGTTGTCACCGCCGGACCCGTTCATTCCCGGCCCAAGCGCAACGATGGCCGCGCCCGTAGTCTCGTCGAATTCCTCTGCCAGGGAGCCCGAAGTCCGCATGGTGTAGGGCAGCCCGCTGCGAAACTGCCCTATTCCTGAAACCATCCATCCATTCCCCAGCCGCCCTGCCGTGCCGCGCAGCTTCCACGGAGCCTCATAGATGACCATGGCGGCCGCCGAGTGGCGCATGTCCAGGTTGCTGGTCCCATACTCCTGGCTGAAGCTGGCCGGGTCCAGCAGGTCGCTTCCCGCCACCGTCGTGCTCTCGTTGGGGTTCCAGTCCATGGCGTGGGCGTAGGTGTAGTGCGCGTGCAGGCTCAACCCCCGCCGCCCATAACGAACCAACTTGAACATCGCCGCCTCATACGTCGAGTTAGCCCGGCTCATAATCTCGGATATCTGCTGGTAGTCCGGGTTCAGCCGGCCTGCAAAGCCCGTCTCCGAGGTCGCGGACGGCCACGAAGCATAGAAAGGAACCGTGATCTGCGGAGTTTTGATGGGCCCCGCTCCGGTGCCGTCCACCACTGCATACGTAATGGTTCCCGGATTGACCGCAGGGTCGAAGTTGGTGTCGATGGAGACCGGCAGCCGTCGCCCCAGGCTCACCAGCGCGCTGGCGGTCACCTCCACTCGGCCCGGCAGCGCCTCCTCAACGGCTGCCACTGCCTGATGCACTTCGGGATTACGAAACTCCGGCTCAAACTCGACCGCCCCCGGTTTGACCATGTTCGCCGGCTCCCCGTTCAGCACGTAGGGGAACGGTGGAGCGCCGCCTGCGTTCAAGTTGTCAGTCGGGCGCAGGAAGAAGTTCAGGTCGCCGCTGGGGCTGCCCGTCTGGGTGAGCGCCGTCTCCACGGTTGCGTTCTCAGTGCGCCCGAAGTACATCCCGTAGCCCAGCCGCAGCACCGGCAGGTGGCCTTCAGTATTTCCCAGCGCCACGCTCAATCGCGGACCCCAGTTGTTCCCCAAACTGGCCAACTTTTCCGTCAAGGGAAGCTCCGGGTTGGCCAGGGCTGCGATCGGTGGCGGCAACTGCTCCCGCTCCCAGCGCAACCCCCCGGAGACGACAAGCAGCTTGCTCGGCCGCCACTGTGTGGTCACGAAGCCGGCCCAGTCGTTAGTGCTCAAATGCCAGTTGCTGGGGCCCATCACCTGCGAGTAATAGGAATAGCAGGGCAGGTAGCCCAGCCCCCGCAGCGTGCCTGTCGAGTCGCGCCACACTTTGCCCGTCAGATCACAGTTGTGCTGATTGTCACGGTTCAGCTCGCCGGAAAGTCCATAAGCGGCAAAGACCAGCGCATCTGAGGCAAAGTTCTCCACGTTGGAGTAGTAGTAAGTGCCGGTCTGGTTGCGCAGCAGGCTGGTCGCATCCGAGTTGTGGCTCACGTCAAACCCGGCCTTCACCAGCAGGCTCCCGCGAACCCAGTCCACTGACTCCTGCGCCTCGTAGAGCCGTTCGTCCGGATAGCTCCCCGGGCCGAATCGCGACGGATTCCCGATAGTGAAGCCGTACCGCGAATCGACGACCATCTGCGGCAACTGGCCCCACAGGTTCGGACTGAGAAATGTCTGCTCGTAGGCCGAAGGCGTCTCCGCGTGCGCGCTCAGGATGTTGCGCCCCAACGAGCCCTGGGTGACGGCCAGCAGATTGGGGGTAAGGAATGCCTCCCAACGTCCCATCAGCCAGTCTTCGCTGGCCTGACTTGATCCAAAGCTGTTGGTTCCGTAGCTTTCCGAAACCCGCGTCAGCCCTCCGCCCGGCGAGTTCCACCGCGCGCCAATCCCTTCCAGCGTGAACCGGTGCCGTTCCGCCGCCTCCCAATCGATGCGGCTGAAACCTACCCATTGCGAAGCCGTGCGCGGAGCCGGGCCCAGCAGCCCGTCCAGCGTTTCAAGCATTGTTGAGTAAACCTTCAGCCCCTCCCCCACGGGATTTGCGCCACTCAGCCCCAGCCGCGCGCTCAACACCTGCATCTGGTCGTTCGAGGGCTGGGCAAAAAACTCGTCCGGATGCTTCGCAGTGGCCAGCCCCGGATCGTTGCGCCGGTAACTGTCGAGGGCCCCAAACCAGAAGAGCTTGTCGCGGCGAATCTGACTGCCCAACCCGATGCCCAAAACCCTTTCGTGATCCGGAGGTGTATACGGTTCCGGCGTAAACACCGGGGATGTGATCAGTGTCGCCGGCGCGGTCTCCTTCACCCACTGCGTAAACGGGTTCTGCGCGCCCCAAGTGTTTTGGCGGTCGGAGAAAAATCCCTGTCCGTGCAGGCCGTTCGTTCCGCGCTGCGTCTCCACGTTCATTCGCCCGCCAGCCGTCTTTGCTCCTTCGGCCTCGGCATTGCCGGCAGCCGTCTCCACCTGGCGGATCGCCGCCTCAGCCACCTGGGCTCCGTGCCCCCCGGCCCACGCCTGGCCCATGCCGTTCTGTCCGGACCCACCCTGTCCATTTGAGCCCGGCCCCGACGAGCCCGGTCCTGAACCGCCACCTCCGCCAAAAACCAGCCGGGTGCTTGCGTTGTCGATGGTGGTTTCCGCCGGCTCCTGCCCCGCTCCGCGCAACGAAGGCTGCGACGTTCCGCCCGCCGGCGTCGCGGCCGTAGGCGTATCGAGCACAAAATTCTGCCATTGCCTGCCCTGTGCTGGCAGCGCCTGCAACTGCTCGGCGGTCACTGTAGTCGTCACGACCGGGGCGACTGGATCGACCCGCTGAGAGGCTGTCTGGATTCGCTTGGGCGCCGGCTGATTGAACTCGATCGCTGCCTGCACCGCACCAGGCGCTGTCTCGCTCGTGGCCAGACCGCCTTGGCTGGCCCAGGAAATTCCCAACGAAGCGGCCCCGGCAGCGGCAGGTGCGCCTGCGCCGGGCGATCCCCGGCCCGCAGATCCCTGACCCGGCGCGGAACCGGCCAGCCCGCCGGAAACCACCGTGGCGCTGGCGAACTCTGCCTTGACTACCGCCAATTCCTGAGCCTTTGCCGCACTCGCACGCAGTGCGGTATTCTGGCTGGAGGCGCGCAGCGGAGCTGGCGCTGGCTCTGCGCCAATCCTCCCAACGCCTGCGGGTGCACCGGCCGGCGACTCTGAATCCTGCGAAAGCCGCCCTGTCAACGGCAGCGCCCACAGCGTTTCCGCAGCCAGGGCCTCCGTCACCACTGCCGTCACGGTCGGAGGCATCTCCCGCGCCGCGTCCGCCGTCCGCCGCCCGCGCAGAGGCAGTTGCTCCATCGTGTCGACCGCCACTGGCGCATTCACCTCCGGCGTCACCGTCGCAATGTCATGAACCGCAAGCTGGATCGGCCTGCCCGGCGCAAGCTCAAACTCCATGGCCGCCTGCACGCGCTCCTCGTGCCCGGCGGCCACAAAAATCCCCTCCAGCCGCCCATGGCCCAGTTGCGGGCTCTCCGCCTCCAGCGTGTACGCGCCGGCGTCCAGCCCGGTGAACCGGTAGCTCCCATTTTTGGCTGTGGTGGTGCGCGCCTCCGCGCCGGTGGCCTCATTGCGCACCACCACCGTCGCGCCGTCCAGCGGCGCCGAGTGCAAGTCCGTGAGCTTTCCCGTGAGCGAACCGCTCTGAGTCGATTGTCCCGTTGCAATCGTCCCCGCGGCCACAAGGACCGCACCCGCCGCCAGCGCTTTGCTCCAACTCCGACCAGCCCCTGCCATCGAGACACCTGCTCGCGGCAGACCCTGGGAAAAAGCCCAACAAGCAACCTGCCCGGCCCGCTCTACCGGCAGGTCCGGATGGGGCAAAATCGCTCAGCGCAGGAAAATCTCCAATTCCATCGCCCCGTTTGCCCAAATTTGAAGTTGCATCCGATTGTAAGCCCGTTTCGGTAAACTGGAAAGACGGCACCTCGGATTTAGCCCCGCCAGTACGCATTGGAGAGCTGACCCCAGACCCCTGTTCCCTGTTTCCCAATCCCTGTTTACTGGTCTTCCATGTTTATCGATGAAGCCAAAATTCGCGTCAAAGCCGGCGACGGCGGGAACGGCTGCATGGCCTTCCGCC
This sequence comes from Occallatibacter sp., assembly GCA_036404455.1. GTDB lineage: Bacteria > Acidobacteriota > Terriglobia > Terriglobales > Acidobacteriaceae > Telmatobacter. The sequence goes on from DASWZM010000185.1 coordinate 15,026, forward strand.
GCGAGAAGTTCGTTCCCCGGGGCGGTCCTTCCGGCGGCGACGGCGGCCGCGGCGGCGACGTCGTCATGGCTTCCTCCCAGCGTCACAACACCCTCATCCATTTCCGCTACAACCCCGAGCACAAGGCGCAGCGCGGCCAGCACGGCATGGGTTCCAACTGCACCGGTCTCGACGGCAACTCCATCGTCCTCCAGGTCCCTGTAGGCACATCGATTTACGACCAGGAGACCGGCGAGCTCATCCACGACTTTTCCACCCCCGACGAGCGCCTCGTCATCGCCAAGGGCGGCCGCGGCGGACGTGGCAACCAGCACTTTGCCACCCCTACCCACCAGGCCCCCCGCGAGCACGAGCTCGGCCGTCCCGGCGAGGAGCGCCACTACCGTCTCGAACTCAAGCTCCTCGCCGACGTCGGCCTGGTCGGCTACCCCAACGCCGGCAAGTCCACCC
>DASWZM010000186.1:0-2527 GCA_036404455.1 Occallatibacter sp.
AATCGTATTTATCGTTCTCCTGGCTGACGGTCTTCGCTATCTGCTCAAGCTCTTCGATTGTCATTCCACCGCCCACCTTTCCAACTGTTCGAGCATCTGCTCCGCGGTCACCTCGCCGGCCACTTCGCCGTCGCACAGCACCACGGGGGCGCGGCTGCAGGCGCCCACGCACCGGGCCTTCATCAGGCTGATCCCGCCGTCCTTGGTGGTCTGCCCCTGCTGAATGCCGAGGCGCTTGATGGCCGCCGCCATCAGGTCGTCGGCGCCCTTGATATAGCAGGCCGTGCCCTCGCAGACGGTAATGGTGTGCTTGCCCGGCGGCTTCAGGCTGAAGTAGTGATAGAAGGTCACCACCCCGTAGGCCTGGCTCAACGGCACGCGCAGGGAGTGGGCGACAAACCGGATGGCATCGTCGTCCAGGTAGCCGAACGCGGACTGCACGGTGTGAAGCGTTTCAATCAGCGCGTGGCGGGCAAAGCCATTCTTGCGCATGGTGCCGTTCACGATCTTCCATCGTTTGTCGTCGCTGGGCAGCGGCGGGGGTGTGAATGCTGGCACAATTCCTCCGTTGGCGGATCAAAACGCATGGCGATCGTGCTGCCGCACCTTGCTCCTTGTCTATCCACAGTTGTACCTGCGGGGGCCGTTTTTCATTCGTGATAGTGGTCACTGGTATGGGAGATCATCCCGTCTTGCGGAATAGGGGCGAAATGTTCCGGTTTGGGAAGGGAAATCTCTCCGCTGCCACAACTGGAGTGAACCCCATGGTGGGTTGGTCTGGGTTTCTGACCCCTGAACCCTGCCCCCGGTTTTATCCCAGCGGCGGCAGGTGGTCGGAGATCCCGAAGAGGAAGATGATTCCGATAATGCAGCTGTAAGCGGCCCCGGTCCAGGCGATGGCGTGGTAGAAGCGCGGGTGGTGATGGCCGCTGGCCCTGAAGGCACCGCCCATCGAGGCAGTCATCACCGCATTCATGGCTACCAGGCCGACAGAGAAGGCCGCCAGGCCCAGGATGCCGCGCGAGGTTCCGCCCAAGTTGGCGGTGAGGAAGAAGAGGGCCAACTGGCTGGGAGTTTCTGCGCCGACGCCGTGCAGGATGCCGATGAGGAAGACCGACTTTCCGTTGTACATCCACTGAAAGCGTTCCGGCTTGGGGGCTTGCCGGTTCCAGCACCGGCGCACCTGCCAGGCCATCCAGAGGATGCCGTTGATGGCGATCGCCAGCCGGCTTTCGATGCGGCTGTGCGAGTGCCCATGGGCGTCTTTTCTGAGGATTCCGGCGACCACGCCGATGCCCAGCACGATCAGGGTGAGGCCGATAAGGCGCTCGGTCCAGTGGTCGAGCCCCTGGGGCAGGCCCATGTGCAGTTCGAGCACGGCGATACCCAGCGCGGCGACCGTGAAGGCGTGGCCAAGGGCATAGGTCATGCCCAGCCGCAATCCGCTGCGCCAACTGCGCTGCACGGCCGTGATATCGGAGATGGCCGCCAGGTGATCGTAGTCGAAGCCGTGGCGCAGCCCCAGCAGCAGGCAGGAGCCGAGCGCGGCATCGAGCTTCCAGTCGCCCAGAATTGAGGTCACGGGCCTAGTATAGTGCAGAAACGGCGCGGATGGCGCGGCGGGCTCGATCGCGCCGCCCTCGAGAATCGGGCAGTGAGAATGTCCGCATCTGTAGAATGTGCAAGGAGCACCGTCCGGCATGACCATGACTTACTTCGACCAGGTCTCTGAAGCCGCAGCCTTTCTGCGTGCAAGACTCGGCCCGCTCACGCCCCGCATCGGCATCGTCCTCGGCTCCGGACTGGGCGCGGTGGCGGATGCGGTAGCCGAGCCGGCGATCGTTCCTTACGCGGAGATTCCGCATTTCCCGCAATCCACCGTCGAGGGGCACACCGGGCGGATCGTCGCTGGGCTGCTCGGCGGGTCGCCGGTCCTCATCCTGCAAGGCCGTATCCATTTCTACGAGGGCTGCGCGCCGCGAGAGGTTACCTTCCCGGTGCGCGTTCTCGGCTTACTCGGCGTTCGCGCCGTCATCCTCACCAACGCCGCCGGAGGCATCGCGGAGGGCTACCGGGTGGGCCAGTTCGTCGCCCTCGCCGATCACATCAATCTCATGGGCTTCAACCCGCTCGCCGGTCCCAACGAAGCGCGCTTCGCCGTCCGCCCCGATGCCGGCCTCCGCTTTACGGACATGACCGAGGCCTACTCGAAACGCCTTCGCGCCCTGGCCAGGGAGGCCGCATCGGCAGAGGGATTCGCTCTCGAAGAGGGCGTTTACATCGCTGTCAGCGGTCCCAGCTTCGAGACGCCGGCCGAAATCCGCGCCTTCCGGGCTCTTGGCGCCACGCTGGTGGGCATGTCCACGGTTCCAGAAACCATCGTCGCCCGCCACATGGGCATCGAGGTTCTCGGCCTCTCCTGCGTCACCAACCTGGCCGCCGGTCTGGGCTTGACTTTCCTCAGCCACGAGGAGGTCAATCAGACTGGCCGGCTGGTCGAGCGCCAACTGATCCGGCTTTTCGCGCG
>DASWZM010000187.1:0-2535 GCA_036404455.1 Occallatibacter sp.
CCTTCTCGCCTCCGACCTCATGGAAAAACTCGTTCCAGTCCCTTGGTGGAATGGATTGCCTTTGCGGCTGACCATCTAGAATGGGCCGGCTGACAACCCTAAAACTTAGGCGAATTCCGTTCCGTGGAAATTCAGGCTAGGACAACACCGGCGCTGGCATGGAGATTTCTCCTACCTCGTCCTAGCAATACTAGGTTAAGTAGTTCTTGCTCGTCAGTGCGATGTGTGCTACCTTGCCGGCATGACACCGCAGAGCCTGAAAAGCCTTGAGAGTCGTCTCCTGCGTTTTCTCGAAGACTTGTTGGAACCTATGGGCCGCAGCGAGCGGCGCCATTGGGCTCGGGTTTATGTTGAGGGCCTGTTGCTGGACGGGGAACGCAAGTCGATTGAGCCCCTGGCGGCGCGCATCCCCGGCGCCGACGTGCAGGCCTTGCGGCAGTTCGTGGGGCAAAGCCCCTGGGAAGTGGAACAAGTCCAGCGGCGTTTGGCCCATAAGATGGTGGACCTGCTCAGCGATGCGCAGGTCTGGATCCTCGATGAGACGGCTTTTCCCAAGGCCGGCGAGCATTCCGTAGGGGTGGCGCGGCAGTATTGTGGCACCTTGGGGAAAGTGGCCAACTGCCAAGTGGCGGTCAGCCTGCACTGGTCGAGCGAGGCGGCGAGTTGCCCGCTGTCGTGGCGGCTCTACCTGCCGCAGGAGTGGTTCGAGGACGCGGCGCGGGCGCAGGAAGTTAAGCTGCCGTCGGGAACCGTTCATCAAAGCAAGACCGCACTGGCCTTGGAGGTGATCGATGAGGCCTTGGCCTGGGAATTGCCTGCCTTGCCGGTGGTGGCCGATTCCTTCTATGGCAATGATTTTGCTTTCCGCCAGGCGCTGCGGGAGCGCCACCTTCCCTACGCGGTGCAGGTCGAGCCGAGCACGGTGGTTTGGACGACGGATCCGAACCTCCCCTTGCCGCCACCGAAAAAGCGCAAGAGGGGGCGACCGCGGCGTTATCCTCCGCGGGAGGCGCTGCCGCGAGCAGAAAGCTTGGAGAAGGTGGCCCACCAGTTGCCCGCGTCGGCTTGGCGCACCCTGACCTGGCGGCAGGGCAGCCGGGGGGCGCAAAGCTCCCGCTTTGCCCTGCTGCCGGTTTGGGCGGCCCACCGGTGGCGGCAACAAGCCCATCCCCTGCGGGTCAAGGAATGGTTGCTGGTGGAATGGCCGAAGGATGAGAAGCAGCCCACGAAATACTGGCTGGCTCAACTCGGTTCGCAGCGGCCGGGATGGCGCCACTGCGTGCGCATCGCCAAGGCGCGCTGGCGAGTCGAACAGGATTACCGCGAATTGAAAGAAGAACTCGGATTGGACCACTACGAGGGCCGCCAATGGTGGGGATGGCACCATCATGTCTGCCTGGTCACCATGGCCTACGCCTTTCTGCGTTCCGAGCAGGCGCGCCTTAAAAAAAACTTCTGGTGCGACCTGGACACTGCCGAGAGTCCGCAAGGAACTCCTGGCGCGGCTCCTGAGGATCGTTGGCCGTTGCCCTTGGGGTCTGACGGAGTTCACTGACACATCCTAACTACTTAACCTAGTATTACTAGCAGCCCGTGGTAAAAGTCAGCCCAACGCAGATTCTGCGTTAGGGGTCTCGTTGCCAGCACAAGTACGGTAATCGTTTATTAGATATTGCAATATAGTGGGCCTATTCTATAATGCTGACATGGCGATGGGAACACGGAAGGATCAAGAGCAACAGGAAGAGATGTGGATTCCGCAGACTGCGCTGGCGAAGGGCGCGAGTCACCCGTTCTATCAGCGTTTGAACGAACTGCTGGAGGAGAGCCGCTTCGACGAGTTTGTGGAGGGGCGGTGCCGGCGGTTCTATGCGGCGCGGCGGGGGCGGCCGAGTCTGGCTCCGGGAGTATACTTCCGGCTGCTTTTGATGGGCTACTTCGAAGGCATCGATTCCGAGCGCGGGATCGCCTGGCGGGCGAACGACTCGCTGGCGCTGCGGCGCTTTCTGCGGGTGGGACTGGACGAGACGCCGCCAGATCATTCCACGATCTCGCGGACGCGGCGGTTGATGGATGTGGAGACGCACCGGGAAGGATTCACCTGGGTGCTGGGGGTACTGGCGGAGAAAGGGTTGCTGAAGGGGCAGACGCTGGGGGTTGACGCCACCACCCTGGAAGCGAACGCCGCGTTGCGGACGATCGTGCGGCGGGACACGGGAGAAGGCTACCAGGAGTTTCTGCAGCGGCTGGCACAGGAGTCGGGGATCAAGACCCCGACGCGCGAGCAGTTGGCGCGGCTCGATCGGAAGCGAGCGCGCAAGGGCTCGAATGAGGAGTGGGAGCACCCGCACGATCCGGACGCGCGCATCGCGAAGATGAAGGATGGGCGGACGCACTTGGCGCATAAGGTGGAACACGCGGTGGATTTCAGCAGCGGAGCGGTGGTGGGGGTCACGCTGCAGCCGGCCGACGCGGGCGACACGGCGACGGGGCGCGAGACCGTGTGTGAAGCCGGCGAGCAGATCGCGACGGTCG
>DASWZM010000188.1:0-5102 GCA_036404455.1 Occallatibacter sp.
CTTTTTGCTAGCCATCATGTCCCTTTATTTATGCGCGGATGTATAGCATACGCTAATCCGTTGACCGTATCAAGCGCGCTGGCCAGCGGGTAGTGTCTTAAAGTTGCGTTGATGGACGCCAGATAAAACTTGCCTCTGTCAGCGGCTCGCCGTAACCTTGAGGCATGAAAAACGAATCGAACCGCGCAAGCCTCGAAGCACTCAAAAACATGTTATCTGAAACTGACCTGATTTTGTCCACCACTACGCCACTTCCTGAGAATCGCACGCCACGTTGCCGGGAATTGCTTGGCGATGCGCTGGCGCTCGCCGATGACCTACTCAAACAAGGACAAGTAGCGCCAGCCGTTGCCATGGGCCACAAGGGGGGCAGCACAACCGCACGGAGGCACGGCGCAGAGCACTACCGCATGATGGCTGCTTCGCGCAAAACTCGTGGTGGTGGAAGGCCACGCAAGACAGCTTAGATTTTGGGTCTACTTCATTCCGGCTAACCGAAGGGTCTCCTCAATCGCGGCAAGACGGTCTTGAAGACCTTGGTATTCGCTGATAGAAGCCTTGAATCTCGGAATGTCCCCGAATTTCAGAACCTCATCCAGTAACCGCAATCCCTCGTTTAGGTCATCCATAGTCGGATAATTGCGCATCGAGTGCGCTCCGGCTTTATTCAGTGCGTTTCCGACATCCTGGATTCTGCGCAGGATAAGAGCGGATTCCCGCGTTGCGGCTGCCCGTTCAATACTCAACCGTCCAATTTCCCTAACCTGTTCATCGGTGCTCATTGACCAGACGTTAGCGCATTACTTGTATCGGTGGCGGTGAAAAAGGGGTCCATTTTGGCGGTTGAGAGGGGGCCAGCAGGGTAGTTGCACTGTGGGCTCTCTGTAGCAAGGACAGTGGGGTGAGAAACCGCCCTGGTTTTCTCAGGCGGGCTTCCCGCCATCTTTGGGTCGGTGCGCTCGATAAGACTTGCCTTGGATCTTGAGGATGATGGCTCCTTCCACCAGGCGATCGAGGAAAGCCATGGCAATCGGGCCATCGGGCAGACAATCTCCCCATTTGTCGAAGTCGACATTCGTGACCAAGGCGGTCGAGCGTTTCTGGTTTCGAGCAGCGATGATCTTGTAAAGGAGATGAGCCGCCTGCGGGCATTCGGACCGCTCGATCCGGTCGAACCCGAACTCATCGATGATGAGGAGATCCGGGCGAGAATAGTAGCGCACCCGCTGAGGCAGAGTCTTATCGGCGAGGGAGGCGGTCAGATCGGCGAGCAAGGCCGCGGAGGTGCGATAGCAGACGCGGTAACCGTGCACACAGGCCTTCAGCCCCAGAGCCTGAATGATGTGACTCTTCCCTACGCCACTCCAGCCTACGAACACCAGGTTGGCCCGGCGCCGGATGAAGTCGCCGGTGGCCAGCTCTTCGATCTGCAGCCGGTCGAAGGCCTTAGGATTAAACTTCCAGTCGAATCCCTCCAGGGTTTTGCTCTCCGCGAAACGCGCCTGCCCGATGCGCCGTTCCACCGCGCGTTCCTGTCGCGCCGCCGCCGGCGGGCCGAGGAGCTGATCGAGGAAGCTGAGGTGAGAAAGACGATCCTTCTCCGCTTTCGACAGCGCGGCATCCAGGGCTTCGAGCCGAAGGGGGATACCCAGCGTCGCGAAGTGGCTTAAGCAGCGGTCACGTAGATTCGCCATCGTCTTCGGTCTCGCTCTGCGGAGTTGGGCTCTCCGTCTCGTCCAGGAGCTCTTGATACTCCGTGGTGGGACGAGGGGAGAGGGAGGGCTGCTGGAGGATGTCCTCCAGATGTTTCCGGGCCTCGGCCTGGAGCGCTTCCCACTCCGAGCGGGGGCGAGCCTGCGCCGCCAGGATACGTTCTACCGCGGAGAAGGAGAAAGCCCGGTAGCGGCCAGCCCGCTCCAAGGCTTTCACCAGGTCCTCGCGGTGATAAGTAGCCAGAAGGCCGAGAACCCGGAAGGCTTCGTCCTTTCCACACCGTCGGGTTTGTACGATCCCGTCCAGGAACCGCACGGCTTCCACTCCCAGCGCCGTGAAGCGCTCTTTCAGAAGCTCGTACTTGTGGTAGTGATCGCGTCCGGGGGAATGCTCCGGCAAGCTGTGCTTCTCTCCCCGGGTTCCGGAAGGGTAGAGTTCATGGCGCGCGACCTCCGCCAAGTCCGGGCCGTACACGATCAACTCCTTCTCGGTAATGCGCAAGGGCAGCAACTCTCCAATGTGCTGCCAGGGGACGGAGTAGAAGTTCTGCAAGTAAGCCACGCAGCCCTCACTGTTCACCGTGCGGTAGAGGATCTGGGCGGTGTCGTAGGGATGGGCGGGCAAGGGCAGCAGGTGCGGTTTCTCTTCCTGGTAGAGGTCGAGGGGCCGACGCTTGGTCTCCTGGTGAATGCGCAGATCGGCGGTGCTGGCCAGCCAGTTGGCCGTAACCTCGTTCAGATGCGCGAGCGAGGTGAAGGTGCGGCCGTTGAGCAGGTTCCTCTCGACGTAGTGGAAAGGGCGTTCAACTTTGCCTTTCGTTTGCGGGCGGCGGGGGCGACAGGCCCAAGGCCGGAAGCCGTAATGGGTGGCAAAGGCGAGAAAGCGCAGGTTGTAGATTGGTTGCTCGCCGTCGTAACCCGTTACCACGACCTTCGAGTTGTCGTAGAGACAGGTGGCGGCGAGACCGTCCAAGTACTGAAAGGCGCGCACATGTTCGCGCAGGGTCGTAGCCAAGTCTTCGGACTCCACGAAATGCAGGTATTGCCGACGGGAGTAACCCAGCACATAACTGAAGGCATGCACGCGGCGGCGCCCTTCGGCGGTGAAGGCGATCTCGTAAGGGGAATAGTCCATCTGGGCTTGAACCCCGGGACCGGTCTCGAAGCGTCGCACCAGCGGCTGCTGGGGCTTGGGCCGCACCGCACGCAGCCGCTCTTTCACGATCGTGTAGCCGCCCCGGAAGCCGTGATCACGCAACTCCTCATGGAGGCGCACGGCCGTCAAGTCCGGATAGCGCGCCAGCAGTTGGGCGATGGTTTCGGTGAAGGGATCGAGCTGGCTGGGCCGGCGCGGGCCCTCGGCAGGCGGCAAGCCCGCCCGGCGATCCTGGTGCTCCGCCAGAACCCGCGCCACCGTCTTGCGGCTGACGCCCAGTTGGCGGGCAATCCGGCGGCGGGAGGCGCCTCCATACCACAAGCGGATCACCTCGTTGCGGGCAGCTTCGTTCATGCTCCCTCCAATTCGCTCACCAGGTCCTGGCTCAGCGCGGCGACCGATCCGGCCTCGCGCGCCAGCCTTTGGAAGCGGGGCGACAAGACCCCTCGATCTTCCGGGGTGAGTCCCGTGCGGCCCCGATGCGCCAGCCACACTTCCATGCGCCCCAGCAGGTCCAGCAAGACTCCCAGCCGCTTCCCCACCTGATTGCCGACTTCGCTAAGCCGGGGATCCCGCACCGAAGGAAGGAAGCCTTGGGCTTGCGCCAAGGCTTCCCGAGGCTGCGCCAGGACATACTCCTGCTGCTCCCGTCCGGGACATTCCAGCAACAGGTCCACGACGCCGGTCAGTTCCGCGCCGGAGAGAGCTTCCCGCCGCACCACTTGCAGAACGGCCGCCTGGTTGCCCTCCGGCAACCGCACCATTTGCCGCGCGGCGGTGGGCGAGAGCAGTCCCACACGGAGTTCCTCGCGAGCTTCTGCTCCCAGGCGTTCGATCAAGGCCAGCCGGCGGCACACCCAACTCTTGTGGCGGCCGAGCAGTTCCGCCACCTCGACTTGGCTCAAACCATCCTCGCGAACCAGCGCCTGGATGATCCAGGCTTCTTCCAGTTCCCGCGTCCGGCCTCCGGCGCGATTCAGCCCGTAGATGGCGGCCTTGGCTGTGCGCTCGTCGGCCTCCAACAGCCGGCCGGACAGATGTGACATTCCTGGTAGAGTGCGCGCCGCGCCCAAGCGCTTGAACCCATCGATCAACTCGTAGCGATCCTGACGCGGGCAGACCACCACCGGCGACAATTGCCCGTAGCGTTCCAACGACCGCGCCATGGCCCGTTCCGCCTCCGGCAGGTGCAACCGATAACGGCCGTAGTGTTCGCCAATCTCCTCCACAGGGAGTTGCAGCGGACGGTCTTGGATCCAGCGCAGCACCGGCGTCCCCCCCACATCCAATCGAAGAAGAGAGAACGAAGAAAACCACCGAGACTCCCCTCCTTCCCCCTTCCTCTTCGTGTGGACAGGCTGAAGCTAATCGAACGTCGGAAAGCCGGTCAATATGTCAAGACAATCTTCTGACCCCACTCCCGCGCGTGGCCGGTGCCGCCCGGTGCGCATTCGGGGAAAGCCGTTGATACCGATGGGGTCCTACCCGTGCCTCCCGCCAGCGCCGTTCCCGCTCCCACACGCGCTCCATCGCACGTCGGCACGGGTGCGAGCAGAACCGTTGCAGCGGTGATCTCCGGCTGCGTACGAACCTCTCGTAGCAGCCCGGCCGGTCGCAGGAGGCCTCGAAAAAAAATTCTTAGTGATGACCCTCGCGGCCCTTCCAACCGCCTCTTTCTCGGGGGGGTTGCGGTTCCGGACGCGCTCCCGGTAGCGCCGACTTTGCCCGTTCCGTTTCTGTTTGCCCGCCCTCGTGGCTCGGTAGGTCTGCTGGCCCTTCCACCGCGACCATTCCCGCGCCGCCTCCCGGCATCGATCGCTGCAATAGCGCTGCCGCGCTTGCCGGGGGCGAAAGCGCTGCTCACATCCTTTGAGCAGACAGCGGCGCGTCCGCGGCCGACGTTTGGGGCGCTCCCGCCCCTTGCACGGTGTTGTCCCTTGATTTTGGAGAGGGTTTGTAGGATTTTCAGGAGGGCCCATGGGAGGTGGTGCTCCCAGAAGCTCATGCCTCGGAGGGGAACCTTACTCCTCTCCGGGGCGCTGCCGATCGCCGATTCGTTAGCTCCGCCTCGGACTCACCAAAGCGTACCCTTAAGCACCATCCTCACTTTACCTCAAAACTCGGTCGCGGAGATTCACTCTCTGATCGTGGTCCCGAGCTCGCCGCCATCCAGCCTTGGCGGGATTGTCCCAACTCATCCCGCCATAATGGATCCATCCTCGCCGCCATTAACA
>DASWZM010000189.1:0-8707 GCA_036404455.1 Occallatibacter sp.
TACGACGGCGACGGGTTGCTGGACTTGTACGTGACCGGCTACGTGCACTTCGACCGCGACAACCTGCCCATTGCCGGCACCAAAGCGGTGGGCTACGCCTTCTGCCAATATCGCGGCGCGGCGGTGAACTGCGGACCGCGCGGGCTGAAGGGCGAGCCCGATCATCTTTTTCATAACAACGGCGACGGTACGTTTACCGACGTGACCGTGAAGGCCGGCGTGGAGGACAAGGAACGCTATTACGGGTTCTCCACGATCTTTGTGAGTCTCAACGGCAACGGCAAGCCGGACCTGGTGGTGGGCAACGACTCGGAGCCGAACTTTCTTTACATCAACAAGGGGGACGGGACCTTCGACGACCAGAGCTACGTGTCGGGATTCGCGCTGAACAAGGACGGACGCGAGATTGCCTCCATGGGCATTGCCGTGGGCGACTACGAGAACAACGGGCTGGTGGACTTTTTCGTAACCGACTTCGGCGACGACTACAAAGTGCTGTACCACAACGACGGCGACGCAAGCTTCAGCGATGTGAGCTACAAGGCCGGGATCGCGCAGACCACGATTCCGTTTGTGGGCTGGGGCGACGGGTTCATCGACTACGACAACGACGGATGGCTGGACCTTTTCATGGCGAATGGGCACGTCTATCCCCAGGTGGACCAGCACGACTGGGGCACCACCTTTGCCGAGCGGCCGCTGCTGTTCCACAACGAGCAGGGGAAGAAGTTCACCTATGTTCCGCCGGTGAAGGGTTCCGGATTGGCGGTGGTGATTCCGGGCCGTGGAGCGGCCTTCGGCGACCTGTTCAACGACGGCAAGATCGATGTGGTCATCAGTCCCATCGACGGGCCGCCGGTGCTGCTGCGCAACGTGAATCCGGACCATCATCACTGGGTGGAGTTGAAGCTGGTGGGCGGGGCGAAGAGCCCGCGCGATGCAACGTGCGCCACGGTGTATCTGAAGGCCAACGGGATGCGCATGCGCCAGGACGTGCTGGCCAGCGGCAGCTATATCTCGTCGAACGACCGGCGGTTGCACTTTGGGCTGGGGGACGCGACCGACGCTGGAAGCGCTGAGATTCACTGGCCTTCCGGGGCCAGGGAGACGGTGAAGTTGCCCGCGGAGGACCGGATTTTCACCATTACCGAAGGCCAGGGAATCACCGGCGCGCTGTGCGGCGGCACGCCCTGCGCAACTGAGGCTGCGCCCAAGGCCGAACACCCGGTCGAGAAAAAGCCATAATTGCCAGATGTGATCACCGGGGTGGAAAGGAAATCCACCCCGGTGGCCGCGGTTCTAAAAAACGCCGGCCATATAGACTTCAGCCGGATGATGCTTTTCCGCCTTCACGCCGCACTCGGCCAGCACTACGGGCGACAGTGTGATCACCGGGCAGTGGGTGTGGGCCAGCACCTTGTAGACCACGCCGTGGCGGGTGATGGCGGCAAAGGCCGATGCACCCTGCGCGCCCAGCACGATCAGATCCGCCTGTTGGGCTCTGCCCTGGTAGAGCAGCTCCTCAGTCGGATCGCCGGGCACCACGATGGTCTGCACGGCAATCTTGCTCAGCAACTCAGGCGGAACCAGCGCCAGCAGATCGGCCTCAACCTGGTCGATAGAGCGGCCGGCCAGGACCTCGGCGCGCTCCTGGGCCCGGATGACATGCTGCAGGATCAGGCGAGCGTTGTGCTGGGCAGCGAGTTCCGCGGCAAAGGTGGCCACCATGAAACTGGCGTCCTGGAGGCTCACGGCGCACAGGATGGTGCGGGTGGCAAAGTTGCGGTACGTGCCCTCGACCACGTCGGGGCCGACGATGTAAACCGGGACTCTGGCAGTGCGCAGAACGGCCTCGGCCACCGAGCCCACCAGGAGCTTGCCGATGGGGCCGGGAGAGTGAGTGCCCATGACGACGCGGTCGATCTCCCGTTCGCGCAGGAAGGAGAGGATCTGATCCGCGGGCAATCCCGGTCTGACGAGGACTTCGCATTGGATGCCAGCATCGCGCACGCGCTGGGCAAGAGGCTCAAGATACTCGATTTCCGCATGGGCGGCAGCCGCATAGTCGTAGTAACGGATACCCGAGGTCTCCGATGCGGCCACTACCAGCGTGTCATAGGCGTGAAAGAGGATGAGATCGGCGCCAAATTCGGCGGCTTGCGCAAGAGCAAACGCGAAGGCCTTCTCATTGGCGGGAATCTCGGAGGCGAAGAGGATGGTGGAGGGTTTGCTCCAACCTGGCTTGATCATGGCTGCCATGGGAACCTCCTAAGTGGTGCGGCAGTTAGGTTAGCAGCGCCGCCATCGGTTTACGGTGCCCTGCAGCACATGGCGACGTGATCTAAATCACGTTTGAAACGCATGGAGTCCGATTTCCGGCAAACCGAGAACCATGTTTCGATCAATAAGGACGCAGGATCCAGGGCAACCGTTCAGTGGTGCGCAATTGTGCGCCCTATTCGGGACGTTATGGAGTGGGAGAAAGCCGAAGCTGCGGATTGAGCGAGATGAGGTGATCCCAATCACAGCCTGCCCTGCCCCTGGGCTGCTCTTCTGGAGCGGAATCGTGGCGCTCCAGAGCGGTTAACCAATTTATGGGGCCCTGCCGCAAGCTTCCAGGAGGGTTTCCTCCCGTGGGGAAACTATCTTAATCGGCAGTGTCTTAGCTCTTTAATGGTTGGAAAATCGCTCGTTCCCCGGCGCAGGACCGGTTATCGGGCCGGCCAGCCGCGATGCAGTTGGAGGCCTTATGGAACCCATGCACACTATACCCGCCCGTGGCGGGTTGAACTTCGATGAGACGCCGTTTCTGGCGATCTGGGAGGTCACGCAGTCCTGTGACCTGGCTTGCAAGCACTGCCGGGCGGCGGCCCAGCCGATCGCTCATCCGGACGAACTGACGAACGCGGAGGGAAAGGCGCTGATCGACCAGATCGCCGCGATGCACGTGCCCATCTTCGTCTTTACCGGCGGGGACCCGTTGAAACGAAAGGACGTATTCGAACTGATCCGTTACGCCGCGGACAAGGGCGTGCAAGTGGCCGTCACGCCGAGCGCAACGCCGCTGCTGACGCGGGAGGCCATTTTCAAGCTGAAGGAGGCCGGTCTGGTCCGGCTGGGCATCTCGCTGGACGGCTCGACGCCGGAGATTCACGATGCGTTCCGGGGTCTGCCCGGCGCGTGGGCGCGGACCATCCAGGCCATTGAGTGGGCCAACGAGGCGGGCATTCCGATCCAGGTGCATTCCACCATCAGCCGTCATAACGCGCACGATCTGGACAACTTATGCGCTTTGTTCGAGAAGCTGGCGATTGTGATGTGGAATGTGTTTTTCCTGGTTCCGGTGGGGCGCGGTCAGATTGCCGACCTGCTTTCAGGCGAGGAGTTCGAGCAGGTGTTCGGGAAGATCTACGAGTTGAGCCACCGCGTGAGCTTCCAGATCAAGACCACTGAGGCGATGCACTACCGGCGTTACCTGTTGCAGCACAACCTGGAGGAACGGCGCATGGGACATGGGCATGCGCACGGGGCAAGTGCGGGTAGCGCAAAGGGTTACGAGGCCGGTACTCCCACAAGCGACTCTCATACCCGCACCGCAAGCTGGGCCACGCGGCGGGTGAACGACGGCAAGGGGTTCCTGTTTGTGTCGCACGTCGGCAACGTGTATCCGAGCGGGTTTCTGCCCATCAACGCCGGCAACGTGAAGCAGACGCCGCTCCAGGAAATCTACCGCAATGCGCCTATTTTCAAGTCGTTGCGGGACACCAGCAAGCTCGAAGGCAAGTGCGGCGTGTGCGAGTACAAGGAGATCTGCGGCGGTTCGCGGGCGCGGGCCTACGCTCTGACCGGCGATCCGCTGGCGCAGGAGCCGTGCTGCATCTATCAGCCGAAGAACTGGGATGCGCAGTTGGAAAACGATGCGGCTGCCTTCGCTTAAGCAGAGATCAGGGAACGGGAACCAAGGCTGGCTCGCGGCCAGTTGGCGGGGATCAGCGGTTTGTAAACTCTGGCCGGTAAAGCGGCTTCAAAATGGCGGCTTGAAGTTCCCGGCCTTGTGCGCAATGGGGAGCTTCAGGTCCACGGTTCGATGCGAAAAGGGGAGTCGCAGGTCCCGGTCTCGAGCAATCGGGAATTCGCGTCAGGTCTCCCTCTTCAGCTCCGATCCGCTTGGATTCTAATTTCATCCCGGCGGTTCGACGGATCGGCGTTGCTGTCAGCCGCTCCCTTGCTGGAAGCGGCAACAACCCGAGAGCCCGCGGTTGCGACAGGGACACGATTCATCCGGCCATTGCCTGCGCAACCAGATTGCGAGCGGCCCTGGTGAGCAACTACTGCGGTCAGTCCGTCTCCCATCAGTCCGGCGGCGTGACACCTTTTTTCATCAAAAGGTTCCCATACTTGCGCAGCTCCCCGGTCATGACCACGGCGAAGGCATCCCTGGCCCGAGCGTAGAATGCCGCGCGCTCGATGCGCTCAGGCAAGGGAGCCGCGGGCGCGTACTTGTGAACGATCCGCATATAATCCGACTCGACGGCAGGGTCCAGCGTGTCGCCAGGCACAGCCTCCATCATCGCCAGGGGAGGCGCATACGAATCGAGCTCAAAGAGAGGCATGATCCCCTCGAGGAGCGCCGTAACGGGGAGCCCATCGGCGCGGAGAACACGGCGGCCAACCGTATGCCCCGGAAAGTGCGCATCGGCAAGAACAATCTCATCGCCGTGCCCCATTTGATGGAGAAGGCCGAGGAGTTCCGGACTGAGGTATTTCGAGATTCCCTTCAACATCTTTTTGCCTCCCTGCGACGATCGCAAATACTGCCTCACAAAAAAAGCCGGCGTGTCCGATCGGCCTGATGACAGATGCGGTCAACGGGCATCCGGGCGCGGAATGCGGCCTCCGCCAGTTCCTTGCACCGGGGCTGCTTGCGCCGGGCTACTTGCCACTGGACTGAATGCGCAGCCCTTCCCGGGCGATGCGGTAGGGCACGAAGGCGCTCTTCTGCCCGGGTTCCCGGTCAAGCCCGGCGCGCAACGCCGCAGCCGCTTCCGGGTCCCGGGCCATGAGCAGGAGAAAACCCCCTCCGCCCGCGCCCGCCAGCTTGGCGCCGTGGATCCAGGGCCGGGCACGATCGAGAATCGCGGCGATGGGCGCGTTGGTGGTGTGCGGGTCGAGCACCTGATTCAACTGCCAGTGGCGGTCGAGCAACTGCCCCAGGTGCTTCCACTCTCCTTCGGCCATGGCATAGGCCATCTCCACAGCCAGCGTCTTGATGCTGTGCAGCACCTGGATGGTGGCCGTTTCCCGCGCCAGATAGCGCAAGACCACCTGGCGCAGAAGGTCCTTGGCCATCCGCTGAATGCCGGTATTGTAAAGCACAAGATGCTCACAGAACTCCGCTTGCCGGCTTTCCGTCCAAACCACCGGCTGCACTCGTATGCGCTGCCGCAGGCCGGGACCCGTGATAAGCAGTTTGGCGCCTGGGAAGATGCCCCCTGCCTGGTCCTGCCAACCCCCGCCCGTCGTCATGCGCTGCTCCAACTGCATCACAGCTTGCGACAGGGCGTGATCTTCCATGGTGCGACCCGACATCACTGCCAGCGCGCGCATCACCGTCGCGGCAAGGATGCTGCTTGTGCCCAGGCCCGAGCCGATGGGCAACCGCACCCGGCAGCGGATCTCAAGGCCGCCGCCCAGCTCCTCCAGGGTTTCCTTCAGACTGCGGCCTTTGATCGGAATGCCATGCAACTGCAGAGCCGCCCGGGGAATGGAAAACACCGACCCCGGCCCGCATGCTTCCAGCAACTGCTCGCCGCTCCGGTACTCGGCCGCCGTGTCCTGACCGTCCGCGCAGCACCGGATCACGGGCTCATCGATGCGCCGTATCCCGGCTTCAATCGGATATGCCCCGTCGATCTCAAGCGCGCAATTGAGCACCGTCCCGCCCCAGTCGAAACAGAACGGCGGCGTGTCCGACCACCCGCCACCCAAATCGATTCGTGGCGGGGCCGATACGTGCACGCGTTCGAATTGCCAGGGAGACGGCGCCAGCTCCACATGATCCCCGGCGCCGTCGCGCACGGCATCCTGAATGCAGACGAAGGCATCGCTCTCGGCCAATTCGGCCTCCTGCTCAAATCCGGCACGGCTGAGCAACCGCGCCGCCTGGATCAGATGGCTGGCCGCCAGAGTGAGGTTTTCCGCGCCGCCGTCGCGCAAGGCCCGGGCCTTGGTTCGCAGAGAACGTCCCGCCGCCGCAGCCGGCGCCAATCCCGGCAAGTTGGCCAGGAGCGGCCGCAGGTCAGTGCCCGACTCCGCCAATTCAACCGCCGTTTCCTGCCAGATGCCCTGCAAGCGGTGATTGCGCGTTTCGGCCAGAGCCTTCGCGTCAGCGCAGTTCGCGCTCTCGGCCAATGAGATTCTCCGCGCCGCGCGCCAGCGCTCCGCGTCGTAGCCGCCGGCGTAGCCCATCATCCACCGCGCGCACGCCCAGGCCTCGTCCGGCGTCGTCACCGGGAACAGCGCCGCATTCCACAAGGACGGTTCTTCCACTCCGCTCCAAACCTCTTCGCTGCGCAGTTGAAGCCGTTCGAGTACTTCCAGAATCGGCCGGTTGAACCATGTAGTTCCCGGCAGCGTCTGTTTCGGATTGTCCTCGACCCCATAGGTCCGGATCACCCAGCCGTCTCCGCAGGCCCCTTCTACCGGCAACTGATGGACGACCGTGTCTTCCGGAACTTCCACGGGCCCGCTCAATCCGGTGAGTCCATGCAGGATGGCGCCGCGGGTGGCGTACACGGCTCCGCTGAGGTCGCACTCCAGGATCACCGCTTCATGCCCGGCTTTGCACGCGCCGCCAATCACGCTGTCCAGAACTCCGCCGGACGCGGCTGCAAGGGTGCGAAAGGACCGCGTCGTTCCCGCATGGATGAACTCACCCTCGACCACCGCACAGTGGAATCCCGCTGGCCGTTCGGGAGGGCGCAGAATTCCCGCGAGCTTGAGGCAGAACAGCTCGGCATCTGCCTCCGGTTTCCATTGGCCCGTCAGGCCGCGTGTGATCTGGTCGTAGAGATCAACTGCCGGCAGCGGCACGTATCCAGCCAGTTCAGAGAGCGCCGTCGTCATCTCGGCGTCAAACCGCAACAGCCCGATATCGACGGCGACCCGCCCATCTTCCAGCACTCCGCCGGCGGCCTTTACCTCCGGGAGCGTGGGCTTCTGCAGAAACGTATACACCTGTCCCCCGGCTCCAACGACATAGACGCCGTGGTGGCTCCCCGTTTCCGGATCCAGGCGCATGGCGACGCCGGTCACACCCGGCCGGTCCCACTGCACACTCCTGGCATCGAACCGCAACACCACATCGCCTGAAGCCACCAGCATCCCGTTGGGAATTCCCTCTGCCCACGCCGCCGATAGCGCCAGGGTTTCGTCAAACACGGTTGTCGCCTCTCTGGGCCGCGTTCGCGAAGGCAGAACGCCAAACAGCTTGCCGCCGGGCGAGTACTGCGGCAGACGGCTCGATTCGCCACCGGAGTGAAGGAGCAGGACCTTGTGCCGGCCCCACCATTCCCGGCTCTTGCCCAAAACGCCCAGCGCGTTGATCGTCGCTCCGCCGGAGCCCACCCTCCGGCCACCCGGATCGGGGACCACAAGAAACTGCGTCTCCCTGGGCAGCATCCCGGAAAACGCCCGGCGCTGCAGCTCATTGCGGTATAGCTCCGCCTGCCGCGCGGAGGAGGCAGTGATCATCACAACATCCCAATACATCACCGCGTCTCCATGGGCTGCGCGCAGCTTAGATGCCGGTCGCTCACTTCCGTTTCGGTCATCGGAGGGAACCATCGGTCCAGGATAAGGAAAGCAGTCTCTGCTCCCATCTTAATCCCGCACCCTAAGTACGGAATGGGCCCCCGTGAGAGCTTCATCTGGAAGGATGTTGCGCGTCTGTCCATCAACTCACCCAAAGAACGCCCTCACATTTGGCGCCTTGCGCTTCAACTCAAATGCCAACTGACAGGAATGCGGTGCCTTATGGATACGTAACCATAAAGCCGGCATCCAGCACCGATACTCAGGGCGCACGGACGCAGTCCTTTCCGCGATGAAACTTCGGAAGGGATGGGACGCCCAGTTTGGATGTGGGGCAGCGGATTCAGTGGGCGGCGGAAGTCAGATCGACTTTGCCGCGGAACCTGGTGTAGACGAAGATGACGTAGGCGATTGCCAGAGCCATGCCGAAGAGCCACCAGGCGAGGCCTACGGCCAGAGTGTGGGGGCCGGAGATGGCCTTGGCGAGGGTGATGTCGCGGTCCGCGCCGGTTGAGGCGGGGAGCAGCGTGGGATAAAGGCCCCAGCAGGCGCCGGCCAGCATCAAGAAGAGATAGAGGCAGGAAGAGAGAAAGGCCTTGACGGGCTGGGCGTTGCGGTTGAAGAGCCAGATGCCGGCCAGGGAGGCGACGACGCCGGCGGGGACGATGAACGCGAACGGGTAATTGAAGTAGTTGTTCAGGCTGGCCGGGCGCACGGCGGTCGTGGCGCCGAGGCTGATGAGGGTGATAGCCGCCAATTGGATGCAAAGCGGGTTGACGATGCGGCGGGCGCGCTGGGCGAGTTCGCCGGAGGTCTTGATGGTGAGCCAGAGAGCTCCGTGGAGCGTGAGCGCGACCAGGGCGACGAGGCCGCCGATCACGGTGTACCAGTCGAG
>DASWZM010000190.1:0-3459 GCA_036404455.1 Occallatibacter sp.
CTGTAGCGGCGGTCTATGACCGCCGGCTTTGCGATTTCAAGTATCTCGGCGCTCATAGAGCGCCGCTTGGCGTTTCTACATTTTCGCCGGAAACGGTTCGGGAGGGGCGGCTCTGCCGCCTGACTTGCGGAAAGGCTTTGCCTTTCCGCAAGACCGCAAGACTACTATTGTATCTCTTGTATATCTTCTAGCCGAGGCTACGCCTCGGCGGGGCTTTGGCCATGGCCACAATCAACAAGGACAACCCCTGCCTCTTCGTCACCACCGTAGCCCTCAATCGCCTTCCCGTGTTTCGGACCGACGCCCTGAAGGGCATGGCTTGCCGCGCGCTGGACGAAGCGCGTCGTTCCGGCGGCTTCGCCCTTTTCGCCTACGTGATCATGCCCGAACATCTTCATGTCCTTGCCGACGGGACACTCAAGGCCTCCGACACTTTGCGTTACCTCAACGGGATTCTCAGTCACCGCGTAATTGAGTTTTTGAGGGAAGGCGGCTTCACGACCTCGCTGGAGAAACTGCGTGGTGCTCGGAAAGGCCGCGGGCACGAGTACTCTCTGGTAGATCATCACTCCAACGGGTCGCCGATTTTCAGCGAAGGGTTGTTCATGCAGAAGGTGAACTATATTCACCTGAACCCCGTTAGGGCAGGGCTGGTGGCGCGCGCGGAAGACTACCGCTGGTCGAGCGCGCGGCAGTGGTGGGGGCGGGTGACAGAGGACGAACCGTTGCGCATGGACCTTGAGAAGATTGACTGGCGCAGGCCGACATAGCCCGGAGGGCGCGGGAAGGCGCAGCCTTCCCTTGAAGGGGGATAGGATGGGCTAGCCTGCGGAAAGGCGGAGCCTTTCCGCAAGTCAGGCGGCAGAGCCGGACCTGAAACATCGTCCCCCTGGCCGAAAAATGTAGAAACTCCAGGCGGCGGTCTATGACCGCCGCATTTTAGGATCAATGGCTGCGGCGCTCATAGAGCGCCGCTACAGATGGCCGATGGCCGGCGCGCCCGTGTCAGTCCGGCCTGGAGATTCCCACCAGGGGGAAGAATCTCAGATAAAGCCCAGCCCAGGCCGCGCCCAGCGCGATACCGGCAACCATGTCAACCGCGACGTGCTGCTTGGTGGCCAACGTGGAATACAGGATGCCGAGGCACCAGAGCCAACTCAGGCTGCGAGCCAGACCGCGATCGCCGAGGCGCCGGGCCAGGCGATCAATGCAAATGGCCGAGAAGACGGCGAAGGCCGCGTGAAGTGAGGGGCAGGCGTTGCCCCGCCCGTCGATGGCGATGAGGGGCCGGTAGGCGGCGCTGTCCGGTCGGGGAATGGCTGTTGGCCAGAAGAGAAAGATGAGGAGTCCCACCAAGCAAAGTCCGCTGAAGGCCAAGCAGCAGGCGTTCAGATCCCGCTTGTCTTCCAGCAGCCAGGGAGCAATGGGTAGGTATAGGTAGAGCGACAGGTACAGCGGCAAAGCGCCAGGCTGGAAAGCGATCAGCCGGTCCAGGGTGGTGGTCGGCATTTCCCGCACGGGGAAGATGTGGAAGCGGAGCAGCAGGAAGTAACCGATAAAGAAGGCGATGACAATGATCGCCCCGGCTATCAGTTTGAAGCGCCAATGGGCCTTCAGCCTTGCGCCAAGCCAGGCCGTTTCTTGAGTGCTCTGGGTCGGGGTCATGAATCTTCTCTGTTTCGCGGCACGAAAGGGAGGCGGCTACTTCGGTATGATCTTTTCGAAGCGCTTCTCCCCCGTCTGCACGTCTTTTCCGTAGAGCTCGAGAGAGTGGACGGTGTGCCCGGCGGCATCGATGTACATCTTCTCGAGAATGGCCGGCCGGCCGTCGATGACGATCTCGGCACGGACGGCGTTGCCCACCTTCTTTACGGTGATCGACCGCTGGCGGGCGGCCACGATAGTCATTTGGTATCCGTTCACCGACGGGTACGGTTTAATGTTGAAGCCATAGGCCATCTTCTTCTCGATCCAATTGAGATTCTCCCGGTGGCCGTCCTTGGCGAGCATGACCCAGTAGGCGATCACCGGTTTCTTGCGATCCAGGTTGCCGTCGGCGGCGAGCTGGACATCGTAATGCACGACATTGGCGTTCGTGTTGCGCGCGATGATGAAGAGCGGCTGAGTTCCAGCCTGGGTAGGGGCCGATGTGGGCTGACTTTTCTTGACGCCCGGGGTGGGCTTGCTCTGCGCGGCGCCGGCCGGCGGCTGATTTTCCGGCTGGGCTGGGCTGGGCGCGGCATTGCTCCGCGCGATGGTGAACAGCGGCAGAGTTTCTGGCTGGGCACAGCCCAGCGTGGCCAGCAGGGCGAGAATGGCGAACCACCAAAGTGTTTTTTGCATGAAGCCTCCTTCCCAGGTTTCGCGTCTCACCTCAAACCCGCGCCGGCCGGCGCTATAGCTTGGCCAGTTCGTCGGCCGTGGCGTTGACCGTGGCGCGGATCTGTTCCTGGCTGTGATTGGTGGTGATGAAGAAGCGGAGGCGGGCGGAGTGGTCGGGCACGGCAGGGTGCAGAATCGGGTGGACGTTAATGCCGCGCTCGAACAGGGCGCTCGCCAGGCGCAGGCTCTTGACCGAGCTGCCGACGATCACCGGAATCACGGGCGTACCGGCGGCCGAGCCGGTGTTGAGGCCGCGCTGGCGGGCCAGCTTCAGGAACAGCGCCGCCAACTCGCGCAGCCGGGCCACGCGCTGCGGCTCGCGCTGGAGGACCGTCAGGGCAGCCAGGGCCGCAGCGGCGATGGGCGGGGAGATGCCCACGCTGTAGACGAACCCGGGGGCGGTGTACTTGAGGTACTCGACGAGCTCGGTCGAGCCGGCGATGTATCCGCCGCAACTGGCCAGCGACTTGGAGAGCGTGCCCATCCAGAGGTCGACGTCGGAGCGGGCCACGCCCCAGTGCTCGCCGATGCCCCGGCCGGTCGCCCCCATGGTGCCCAGCGAGTGCGCTTCATCGACCAGCAGCAGCGTCTTGTGCTTCTTCCTGAGTTCCAGGAAGCGTGGCAGTTCGGGGAAGTCGCCATCCATGCTGTACACGCCCTCGATGGCGACCAGCACGCGGCGATAGCGGTGGCGCACTTCGGACAACAGGGTGTCGAGCGCCTGCCAGTCGTTATGGGCAAAGACGCGACGCGTAGCGCCGGCAAGGATGGCGCCCTGGACGATCGAGTTGTGGGCCAGAATATCGTGGAGGATCAGATCGTCCGGTCCGACCAAGTGGCCGATGGTGGTGACGTTGGTGGCATGGCCGGAAACGAAGGCGATCGCGCCCGGGGTGGCCAGGAAGGCGGCCAAGGCCTGCTCCAGATCACGATGCACCTGCTTCTCGCCGGAGACCAAGCGACTGGCGCCGGCGCTGGTTCCATAGCGGTCGATCGCGGCCTTGGCGGCGGCGGCGACCTCCGGATGGTGGGCCAGGCCGACGTAATCATAGACGCTGAAGTCGACGAGCAGGCGCC
>DASWZM010000191.1:0-10280 GCA_036404455.1 Occallatibacter sp.
CTTCGTGTTGCGGAAATTCACCGTGTCAGGAAGCTGGGCATTGCCAAGCGGAACGCCCAACTGAAGAAGGTTTATAGGCACACCGATCCTTACACCCACCTGACACTCGAAGAACGGAACCGGCTTGCTGTCGAGATAGCCGAGGCTATCGCCAAATGGGAGTGGGCGGTTCTGATTGCCGAATGCATCGATAAATCGTATTTTCTCACCAAAATCAGACGTGATCACGTCAATGAATCTGCATTCAGGAACATAATCATTAGCTTTGATAAACTCCTTCAATATGCAGAGGGTTTTAATTTCATTGAAGGGGATGACACACATTCTCAAAATCAAATTCGAGAACATGGCCTCCTCATACATGACAACAATGCGACTGTTGCGCTCAAACATACACGGCATATGCGAACGGTTCACGCTGATGTATTGCGCTGGCGCATGAATTCATTTGATCGCATCATTGAAACGCCGTTGTTCGTTGATAGTAGCTTGACGCGAATGATTCAACTCGCCGATCTGTGGGCCTACTCGTTGCGCCGCTATGTGGAAAATGACGATTCAAGCCTCTTCTCGCTTCTCTACAACAAGAGGACTCTGCTCGGCAGGACTCAGCACGAGTTTCGCCCAGCCATCGTTCAACATCTTGCTGAGCCATCCTGTCCGTGTTTGATCTGCGAGACTAAACATACTTTGGAAAAGTGATTCAATGAGCACCCCCGATCAGGATCGTTACTGGATGCAGCGGGCCTTGGAACTGGCCCGCCGCGGGATCGCCGTCACCTCGCCCAACCCCGCCGTGGGCTGCGTGATTCTGGACCGCGCCGGGCAGGTAGCCGGCGAGGGTTGGCACGAATATGACCTGGTGGAACACGCCGAGGAAATCGCCCTCCAGGTAGCCGCACAGCACGCCGGCAACCGCCTCCTCGGCGGCACTGCCTATGTGAATCTCGAGCCGTGCAACCACACCGGGCGCACGCCGCCTTGCACCGATGCTCTGATCGCTTCCGGACTGCGCCGCGTTGTCGCCGCTACCATCGACCTCAACCCCGCCGTCGCCGGGCACGGAATGGACCGCCTGCGCGAAGCAGGCATTGAAGTTACGCTGGACGTATGCCAGGCCGAGGCACGACGCCTGAACGAAGGCTTTGCCCGCTGGAGCCAGCATCGCCGGCCGCTGGTGTTGATGAAAGTGGCCATGACGCTGGACGGCCGCATCGCGCCGCCGCCAGGGGTGCATAGCCTGCGCGAGCCCTATTGGATCACTTGCGAAGCCGCGCGGCAGGCCGTTCAGCCGCTCCGCTGGCAGGCTGATGCCGCTCTAACCGGTGTGGATACAGTACTTGCAGACGATCCGATGCTCACTGATCGGAGCGGTTTGCGCCGCCGCAGACCCTTGCTGCGGGTGGTGCTGGACTCGGCCCTGCGCATGCCGCTGGACTCGAAGATGGTGGCCACGGCCCACGATGACCTGGTTATCTTTACTGTTTCGAACGACATTGGCCGCATCAACGAGTTGAAGTCGCGCGGCGTGCGCGTGGAGGTACTTCCCGCCGAGGCCGGGCGCGTCCCGCTGGGCAAGGTATTGGACAAGCTGGGTGAGGAAGGCATTCTGAGCCTGCTGACCGAAACCGGCACGCGGCTGAATACCGCGCTGCTGGCAGGCGGGTTGGTGGACCGCGTGCATCTCTTTGTTTCGCCGCAGATCATGGGCTCCGACGCCATCCCCGCCTTCCGCGGCATGGCGCATTCAATTCACATGGCTGAAGTTGAAGTCGAGCGCTACGGGAACGATCTGGGGCTGTGCTCACTGCTCAGAGACCCGTGGGAAAGGCAGGGAACAGGGA
The DNA here is from genome assembly GCA_036404455.1 of Occallatibacter sp. Lineage (GTDB taxonomy): Bacteria > Acidobacteriota > Terriglobia > Terriglobales > Acidobacteriaceae > Telmatobacter. Next base: position 1,845 of record DASWZM010000191.1, read on the forward strand.
GCAGGGACCAGGGATCAGCGTCGGGGACGTGATCCTGCCCTTGTGTTACTTCGGGAAAAGCTCTGGATGATTCATGCTCACGTAACAGGATTGGGGTTTGCGTATGCACTGGTCTGGAGCAAGCCTAAGTTCCTTACCCAGCAAGGGGCATAACTCACGCTTGGCCTCAAGCTGATCGAGCGTCCGCACGATCTTCATCATCGCGGTGCGGAACATGGCAGCATCGTACCACTGTTCCCGTTTCCTGCTTCTCGTACACTAGAACCATGTTTACCGGCATCATCGAACAGACGGGCACGCTGGTCAGCCTTGAGAGCACGGGCGGGGTGCGGCGGATCACGGTCGAAGCTCCGGGCCTGGCGGGGCGGCTGCGCGAGGGCGATTCGCTGGGAGTCTCCGGCGTGTGCCTGACGGCGCTGGACGTGGGCCCTGTCTATTTTCATGCCGATCTGGCGCAGGAAACGCTGGACCGCACCTCGCTGGGATCACTCGCTCCCGGCGCGAAGCTCAACCTGGAACTGCCCACCGCCGCCGGCAGTCCACTCGGCGGGCACATCGTGCAGGGCCACGTGGACGGCACAGGCGCAATGACTGCGCTCGACCCCGTGGTCCCCGAATCGAGCCCGCAGTTCGACAGGCAGACCACCGACTGGACCCTCAAGGTCCGCGTTCCCGAAAACGTGCGCCAGTGGATGGTACACAAAGGCTCGGTAGCCATCGAAGGCATCAGCCTGACCATTGCGGACTTCGACGGCGAAACGGTCACCATTGCAATCCTCCCCCTGACCTACTGGCGAACCAACCTGCACACGCTCGGCGTCGGCGCTCCGGTAAATGTGGAGGCCGATGTGCTGGTGAAGCTGGCGCATGCGCAATTGCAGGCCCCGAAGAAGCCGGTGCTGGAGCTGACCGAGGCCTGGCTGGTGGCCAACGGCTATTGAAAACCTGCTCGCCCGGCCTCATAATCTGGCTGAAGGGTTCGGTTGGATGCCTATGAAATCGGTCGGTGAGATCGGCCTGAAGATCACCGCAGCCCAACGCGAGTATTTCCGCTATACCGGCTCGTCGGCGGAGTTGGAGCGGCGAGGCGTTGGAACGTCGCGGCCCAATCTCGCCTGGGCTAGCAGCTCCAGGCAACAGCGCGGAGAAGTCTGCGCCGAACCGGAACCCATCAGCGGAAGCAAATCGCCAAATCGTTCCTGAGCCTGCAGAGAACCCGGCCCGGCCTATGGCTTTGCCTCCAACTTCGGCGGATCGGTCACGTACTCATCGCCGGTGCGGGCCAGCAACAGCGCACGCCGGTCAGTGAGCAGCTTCAGGCGGATCGTCACCTCGATGAACTCCTTTTTCTGGTCGGCAGTGAGCCCCGCGACGGCGCCATTCGCGTCAGCGGCAGTGCCCTGTTTGTTCAGTTCGGCAATCTTGTTGAGTTCGGCAAGGCGGGCCTGCAGTCGCGGTATTTCGCGGTCGATCAGGATGGGGCGAATGATGGTGGTTTTGGCGTGGCCGCCGGCAAGTTCATTGCGGTTGTTTTCGCCCCATACGGGAAGAATTCCCACGTGGCCCAATTCGACGCGCATGCCAGCCGGGCCGTAGTCCTTGCGGACGGCGGAAAACAGGCCGATGATCGAGTCGCGTGGGTCGCCGTTCTTGTCCGGCATCAGGCCATCGACATAAGTGCGCGACTGGTTGGAAAGAAAATTGCCCAGCGAATAGAAGATGACCGTATTGCGGCCGTCCTGTGTCCGGTATGTCTCGACAGGCTGCAACACGTGGGGATGGTGGCCCACGATCACCGACGCTCCGGCTTCGAGCATCTTGTGCGCCGTCTCCACGTCTTCCGGCCTGGGTGCGGGCGCGTACTCGATGCCCCAGTGGACGGAAACCACCAGCAGGTCGCACTTCAGGCGCGCCTGCTTCACGGCTTGGAGCACTCCGGGTTCATCCAGTCCCGGTGCGCCGCCCGACTCGCCCGGATACGGGAAAAAGTTCACGTGCGGCTGGTCATCCTTTTCCGGGTTGCGGTTGCCGTTGAGCCAGCGCGTCATGCCCAGCCAGCCCACCTTGATGCCGTTGGCCTCGATGATCACGGGCTGCCAGGCGAGCTCGGCCGTGTCACCTGAACCGGCAAAGAGCAGACCCTCGTCGCGCAGATGTTCCCGGGTCTCGGCAAATCCAGCCCAGCCCTGGTCCATCACGTGGTTGTTGGCGAAGGAAACGATCTTGATGCCGTTGGCCTTCAATCCTTCGAGCAGGGCAACGGGACCGTCGAACATGAAGGGCTTGGACCCGTGCGAGTGGGCCGGAGCCACGGGCGTTTCCAGGTTGACGAAGCCGAAGTCGGCCTTCTCAAAGACATCGCTCACATCGCTGAAGAGAGCGCCCCAGCCCTGGGCGCCTTCGCCAGCCGCGGCGGCGGCGGCGCGCACCGGTTCGTGCGGAATCACGTCTCCGGCGACTGCAAAGCTGACCTGGGCAAGCTCGTGCGGATAAGGGACGGCGACGACTGCCAGTCGATGGCTCTGGAATCCGGTGAGCAGGGCCGCGCCAAGGGCCGCCACGGCCAGCAGTAAGGCGCCGACGCCAGCCAGACGCCAGTGCCGGCGCAGGCCAGGCACGACCCGTCCGCCGAATCCCACCCCAAACCGCCGTCCCTGCGCCGTCCAATCCATTGCTTGCACCAGTCCAGATCCCTTCACAAACAAAGACAAAACAGAACGCAATCAGGATACAGGTCTGACGGACAGGCAGGGTAGATTGGCCGGGAGTGGGCCAAATCGAGACCCAGGGTACTTGGCGAATCAGGACTGAAAGAGGAGACTCCAGTTAACAGTGTTCTTTTTTGAACAGACTGCCCAAACCTCCACCTGTCAATTTTTCACCAACCTGGGCCTACGCAGGTTGGGCGCCACGCCAGGAAGTGGCGCACTTCGCGGCGGCTCGTTGAGCGTTCCCTCCAGGCTGCCGCCAACCCTACAATTCAACCCACGGAGGACTTCAAAATGAGTCTAGACCGACGTGGGCGCTTACCGAGGGCAAGAAATCAAGGAGGAAACGTAATGAAAAAGACCATCCTGTTTGTTTGCCTGTTAAGTATGGGCACCCTGGCCTGGGCGCAGACGGCCCCGCCACTGGGTTCCGCAGAGACCTTTGCGGTCCTGGGAGCCTCAACGGTGACCAATACCGGCGCGACGATCATCACCGGAGACTTGGGTGTGAGTCCGGGCACCTCATGTACTGGGTTCCCAGCCCCCTGCACTGGCGGACCAGGAGTAGTGAACGGGACGATATACGTCGGCGCGGGCTCTCTCGCTGGCTTGGCCCAAAGTGACGCCGCTATTGCGTACGGCGATCTGGTAGCGGAGGCCTGCGGGACCAACCTGACCGGGGAGATTCTAGGCACCACTCCCGGTGCGGTCACGCTTGCGCCTGGCGTCTATTGTTTCAACTCTTCGGCGCAGTTGACCGGAACCCTCACGCTCAGCGGCAGCGGTGTCTACGTTTTCCAGATGGGGAGCACGCTTACGACAGCGAGCAATTCCTCTGTCGTTCTGGCCAACGGAGCGGCGGCCGGGGATGTGTTTTGGCAGGTCGGCAGCTCCGCCACTCTGGGCACGGGCACCGTTTTTGTGGGAAGCATTCTCGCCTACACCAGCGACACCGTCACCACCGGCGCCAGCGTTACCGGCCGGGTCTTTGCGCTGAACGGTGCTGTGACGCTGGACGATAACGCGATCACGGCTGCAGCCTCCGTGCTGGGGGCGCCCCCGCCCTGCAAGGACTTCACCACTGGCGGCGGGTTCATCACCGGACCATCCGGCGGCAAGGCGACCTTTGGCTTTGAAGCTGGATGCAAGTGCGGCAAAGACAAAGACAGAGGCAGGGACAAAGACCAGGACAGCTCGCTGCGTGGGGAGGTCGTTTACAACGACCATGGCATCGACCTCAGGATGAAGAGCACCAGCGTCACTGCATATCTTGAGATGGGACCGAATTCGCGGCGCATCGAAGGCACTGCCGAAATTAACGGGCTGGACGGCACGTACCAATTGGATGTGAGCGACAACGAGCGGGGTAAAGACAGTTTCGCTATCCGCCTGTCAACCGGTTACAGCGCCTCGGGTGACGTCAAAGGTGGGCACATCGAGATCCATCGCTGCTGCGACAAAGGCCACGATGATTGTGACAACCGCTGCCATAAGGACAAGGACCACTGAAACGTCAGCTTATCTCAGCCGGTCAACGACAACCCGCCTGGGCTTCGGTTCCTAGCGCTCCCCGGCAGCGCTCTGGGGTGCAGAGGACGAGTCCGATAGCCCCGTTTGGCTCAAGGCCGCTTTCCTATCCTGGAAAGCGGCCTTGACCAGTCCACGATCTTTAGTTTGCAGACCAATCAAAATCGACACTGCCGGACTATGATCGTAGATCAATGCCGGGATTAAAGTCCCGGCCCGCCGGTCCTGGCCGAACGCCCGAGCGAGTTTTCCCGCCGCCCGGGAAGACGCGTCCTTTCAAAGCGGCGAAATGCAACCGCAGGTCCTTCGACTTCTTTACGGTCCACTCAGGATGACAAGTTTTTTGATGAAATTTGTGGTTCCCCATCCATACTACGAGGAAGAATCACAAGGATGGGGCCCCAAGATTTGTGGAAGAGTGGACGCCAGCCGGCTTTGAGCGTTGCATCTCCCTTGCGCGTCTATCCGTTACGAAAACAGGTGGCTGAAGCTGGTACCCTGAATCCTGGGAAAAACACCTACGAAAGGCCGGCCCATCCCAGCCGGCGACCGGAGCTATGGCAGAGTTCGTCATCAAGTTGGCCGATGAGCGTGGACGCGTGCAGGAACAGGTGCAGACGGCGGCCACAGCCGAGGAGCTGCGGGCGCGCTTTGCCCATGCAGGCTACCATGTGTTCTCGGTCCGCGCGCGTTCGGGGTTTGGCGGGCTCAAACGGCGCAAGGTCAAGCTGGAGCCGTTTCTCATCTTCAACCAGCAGTTCCTTACGCTGATCCGCGCCGGGCTGCCCATTCTGGGTTCGTTGCAGATGCTGGCCAAGGGCCAGAAGAATGCCCACTTTTCCGCCCAGTTGGACGACGTATGGCATCGCGTGAAGACAGGCGATGCGCTCTCGTCGGCATTCGAGGCGCAGAGCGGTTTTCCGGTGATGTACACGACCACGCTGCTGGCCGGCGAGCGCTCCGGCAACCTGCAGGAGGTGCTGGAACGCTACGTGAGCTTCCAGCGGATCTCGCTCTCCTTCCGCAAGAAGCTGATCGGCTCGCTCATCTATCCCTGCGTGTTGCTGACGCTGGTCACGGCGCTGATGTTCTTCATGTTCGCGGTGGTGGTGCCGCAATTTGCCGTGCTGTATGACCAGATGGGCTCCAAGCTGCCTGCGATTACGAATGACCTGCTCAGCTTCGGCAAGTGGCTGCAGCACAATCTGCCGTGGATCGCGTTGATCGCCGTGGCGACGGCCGCAGGGGGCTATCGCTTCTCCATCACCGAGCGGGGGAAGGATTTTATCGACGGCGTCCGCGTGCGGCTGCCCATCTTCGGCAAGATCTGGCTCAAGTACCAGGTGGCGTTGTTTGCGCGCACGCTCTCCACGCTGCTGACCGGCGGGTTGCCGCTGGTGCCGTCGCTGGAGACGGCGGCCCGCTCCATCTCCTCGCGGCGGGTGTCGAAGGCGGTGCTGTCGTCGATCTCGACGGTGCGCGAGGGCAAGAGCCTGGCCGAGGCGCTGACCAATACAGGCGTTTTCCCCGACCTGGCCGCGGAGATGATCACGGTGGGCGAACAGACCGGCGCCTTGCCGCAGATGCTCAACTCAGTGGCCGAGTTTTTCGAGGAGGACGTGGCCACCGCGCTGACCGCTTCGCTGGCGCTCATAGAACCGGCTATTCTCATCGTGATGGGCGTGGTGGTGGTCTTCATTCTCATCTCGCTTTACCTGCCCATCTTCTCGCTGGGTGCGGCAGGCGGCGGAGGGGCAGGGTAAAAGGCGATGGCAGACGCATCTGTACTTGCAATTCCGATGCCGACGGGAACAGACGACCGGGCGCAGGCCGAGGCGCTGGCGAAGCGCTATTGCGCGGAGTTTGTGGACCTGAAGCACTTCAAGATCCAGCACGAACTGCTGCGCACGGTGCCTGTGGAGCTGATGTTCCGCTACAACTTTGTGCCCATCGAGCAGCAGGAAGACGCGCTGGTGATTGCGGTCAGCGACCCTTCGCGGCTGATGGTGCTGGACGAAATTGCCGGACTGCTGGCGCACCGCATTATTGCGCGGGTGGCGACGCTGTCGCAGATTACGGATTTGCTGAAGAAGACAGAGCAGTCGCAGCGGGTGCTGGATGAGGCGAGCGAGGGGCTGACCTTCGACGTGCTGACCGGCGACGAGAACAGCGATGAAAACATCTCGATCGAAAAGCTGACCAGCGAGGAGGACATCAGCCCTATTATCCGCCTGGTGGATACAACGATTTTCACGGCGCTGGAGCGGAGAGCGTCGGATATCCATATCGAGACCAACGATGACTCGGTGGTGGTGAAGTACCGCATCGACGGTGTGTTGCAGATGGCGATGGCGCCGATTGCGCGCGAGCATCACTCGACGATTCTGGGGCGCATCAAGATCATGAGCGAGCTGGACATTGCGGAGCGGAGAGTGCCGCAGGACGGGCGCTTCAGGGTGCGCTACAAAGGGCGGCTGATCGACTTCCGCGTTTCCATCATGCCCACCATCCACGGCGAGAATGCCGTGCTGCGGGTGCTGGACAAGGAGTCGATGAGCGAGAAGTTCAAGAACCTGACGCTGGATGTGGTGGGATTCGCGGACGAAGACCTGCGCCGCTTCCGCCGTTACATTCGCGAACCCTACGGGATGGTGCTGGTGACCGGGCCGACCGGCTCCGGCAAGACCACGACGCTCTACGCCGCGTTGAACGAGATCAAGAGCGACGAGGACAAGATCATCACCATCGAGGACCCGGTGGAGTACCAGATTCGGGGCATCACGCAGATTCCGGTGAACGAGAAGAAGGGGCTGACGTTTGCCCGCGGACTGCGATCGATTCTGCGCCACGACCCGGACAAGATACTGGTGGGCGAAATCCGCGACAACGAGACGGCGCAGATTGCGATCAATTCCGCGCTCACCGGGCACCTGGTGTTTACCACCGTGCACGCCAATAACGTGGTGGACGTACTGGGCCGGTTTATCAACATGGGCGTGGAGGCCTACAACTTTGTCTCCGCGCTGAATTGCATTCTGGCGCAACGGCTGGTGCGCACCATTTGCGAATACTGCGCGCACACCGTGACCTATGGCGACGACGTTCTGCTGGCCAGTGGGATGGACCCGGAGGAGTGGCGCGGCTTCGGCTTCCGCGAGGGCGCAGGCTGCATGGAGTGCGGCGGCACCGGCTATCGCGGACGGACCGCGATCCACGAATTGCTGGACCTGACCGACCCCATCCGCGAAATAATTCTGGAAAAAAAACCCACCTCCGAGGTGCGGAAACTTGCCCGGAAAGAGGGGATGAGTTTTCTGCGCGAATCGGCTCTGGACCGCGTTCGCCGCGGCCTGACAACGCTGAAGGAGATCAACAAGGTAACGTTCATCGAGGCTTCACGTTAGCTACTAGCAGCTAGCGGCTGGTAACAAAGGAAATTGGGGACAGGGGAACAGTGAGTTCGATTCTGGGCAAGGCCAAACTCGGTATCCAACCCGGCGGGCGTCCGCCGGCGGCAGTGGAAATTGCGCCCGAGGGTGTGCTGGCCGCTACGCTGCCGGCGCCGGGGCAGGCGCCGGCGTACGCGTTCCAGCCACTCCCGGCCGGCGCGCTGATGCCGGGGATCGGCGAACCAAATTTGAAAGCGCCGGAGGCTGTGGCGGCAGCCGTTCGCTCCACACTCGGCCAGGTTTCGCCGCGCACCCGCGCCGTGACGCTGGTGGTGCCCGACACGGTGGTCCGGGTCTTCGTGCTGGACTTCGATTCCCTGCCCGGCAAGGCCGCTGAGGCCTACCCCGTGCTGCGCTTTCGACTGAGAAAGATGGTTCCGTTTGACGTGGAGCATGCCGGGCTGAGCTACCAGATACTGGTTGAGAAGAAGAACGAGTGCAAGGTGCTGGCCGCCGTCCTGCCTGGTCCCGTACTGGCCGAATATGAGGGCGCGGTCCGCGCCGCGGGGTACGAGCCCGGTGCGGTGCTGCCCTCGAGCCTTGCTTCCCTGGAGGTCATCGATTCCATGGAGGCGGTGCTGATAGCCAACCTGAGCCCTTTGGCGCTGACCACCTCCATCACCAATGGCCAGGACCTGCTGCTCTATCGCACCCTGGATCTTCCCGAGGACGCCGCCCTGCGCCAGGATGAGGTGCAGCGCGGCATCGCCGTGGCCGCCGCTTACTTTGAGGACAAATTGGGGGTCCGCCCG
>DASWZM010000192.1:0-6268 GCA_036404455.1 Occallatibacter sp.
GCGTTTTTGATTCTTATTCTTGGCGTCTTCAGCATCCTGACGATGCCCACGGACATCTTTCCCAACATCGACATCCCCGTGGTGACGGTGGTGTGGAACTTCACCGGCCTCTCCGCGGATCAGATGGCCAACCGCATCGTCACCAACAGCGAGCGGGGCATGACCACGACGGTCAACGACATCGAGCACATCGAGTCGCAATCGCTCAACGGCGTCGGGCTCATCAAAATCTTCTTCCAGCCGCATGTCAACATCGGCGTGGCTGTTTCGCAGGTTACTGCCATCTCCCAGGTGCAGTTGCGCTCCCTGCCGCCCGGCTCGGTGCCGCCGTTCATCATTCAGTACAACGCCTCCGCCGTTCCCATTCTGATGCTGGGCGTCTCCGGAAAGAACCTGAACGAGCAGCAGTTGGCTGACTTGGCTAGGGTCAGCATCGGCGTGCAGCTAGCCACCATCGAGGGGGCCCAGACGCCCTTTCCCTACGGCGGCAAGTCGCGCCAGGTGCAGGTGGACATCGACCTGCCCGCGCTCCAGGCCAAAGGGCTCTCTCCCGCCGATGTGGTCAACGCCGTCAATGCGCAGAACCTGATCGTCCCCTCCGGCACCATGAAGATCGACCGCTTCGAATATGCGGTCGAGACCAACTCCGCCCCGCAAATCGTCGATGATCTGAACAACCTCCCCATCAAGGCAGTGAACGGCGCGGTCATCTACATCCGCGACGTGGCCCACGTCCGCGACGGCAACCCGCCGCAGACCAATATCGTCCGCGTAGACGGCAAGCGAGCCATCATGATGTCCGTCATGAAGACCGGCTCGGCCTCCACGCTTGACATTATCAAAGGGGTACACGAAAAGCTCGACAGCATCATGGATCAACTGCCCCCGCAACTGAAAATCAGGTATCTTTCCGATCAATCGATCTTTGTCCGCGGCGCCATCGACGGCGTGGTCCGCGAGGCGATCATCGCCGCCTGCCTCACCGCCATCATGATCCTGGTCTTCCTGGGCAGTTGGCGTTCCACGATCATCATTGCGGTCTCGATTCCGCTCTCCATCCTCTGTTCGCTCAGCGTCCTCGCCATGCTGCACGAGACCATCAACATCATGACCCTGGGTGGGTTTGCGCTAGCCGTCGGCATTCTTGTTGACGACGCCACCGTGGCCATCGAGAACATCAACCGCAATCTTGAAGCCGGCAAGGAACTGGAGCAATCCATCCTCGACGGCTCGGCGCAGATCGCCGTCCCCGCCCTGGTCTCCACCCTCGCCATCTGCATCGTCTTTGTGCCCATGTTCTTCCTGAGCGGCGTGGCAAAGTATCTTTTCGTTCCCATGGCCGAGGCGGTGGTCTTCGCCATGCTGGCCAGCTATTTCCTCTCGCGTACGCTAGTGCCCACCATGGCCAAGTACCTGCTTACCGAGCACGACGACGCGGAGACCGCCAGGAAGCGCGCCAGCCGTAACCCTTTCCTCCGCTTTCAGAGCGGTTTCGAAGCCGGATTTGAGAGCTTTCGCCGCGGTTATCTACGCCTGCTCACCCTGTGCGTGGACCAAGCGGGATTCTTTCTGATTCTCTTCCTGCTCTTCGCTGTCGGATCGTTGGGATTGGCGCCATGGCTGGGGCAGGACTTCTTTCCCTCGGTGGACGCTGGCCAGTTCAAGATTCACCTGCGCGCCCGCACCGGCACGCGCATCGAGGAAACAGCCGCGCTCTGCGACCGGATCGACTCCACCATCCGCGAGCAGATTCCGGCGAGCGAATTGGTCACCATCCTCGATAACGTCGGCGTGCCTTACTCCGGCCTGAATCTTTCCTACTCGACCTCGGCGCCCATCGGCCCGGCCGACGCCGACATCCAGGTCCAGTTGAGCCCGGATCACCATCCCACCGCGGCCTACGTCGATAAGTTGCGCGGTGTGCTGGCTCGGGAGTATCCCGGCGTCACGTTCTATGTGCTGCCGGTGGATATCGTGACCCAGATTCTCAACTTCGGCCTCTCCGCCCCCATCGACATTCAGGTTGTCGGCCCGGACCTGTATGGCAATCGCGCCCTCGCCGAGCGCATGCTCGATGAGGTGCGGTATGTGCCCGGCGCAGCCGATGCGCGCATCCAGCAGCCTTTCAACTATCCCAATCTGACGGTAAATGTGGACCGCACCCGCGCCCAGGCCATTGGCCTGACGCAGCAGAATGTGGCGCAGAGTCTGCTTGTGGCGCTCAGCGGCAGCTTTCAGACTGCCCCCAACTTCTATCTCGACCCCAGGAACGGCGTCAGCTACAACATCGCTATTCAGGCTCCGCAATATAAGCTCGACTCACTGGCCGCGCTTGAGAGTCTGCCCGTCACTGGCCTTCCCGTGACCCAGCCGGCCAACAACGCCGCCGCACCCGGCGCTGCCTCAACCGCCGCTCCCGGTGCTCCCTTTCCAACTCAGATTCTGGGCAACCTGGCGTCCATAGCTCCAGGCGCTGAATTAGGCACTGTCAGCCACTACGACGTGCAGCCGGTCATCGATATCTACGCCAATGTGAACCGGACCGATCTGGGCACCGTGACCCGCAGGATGGAAGAGATCATCGCCGAACACAAATCCGAGCTGCCACGCGGTTCGCACTTCGCCCTGCGCGGCCAGAGCGAGACCATGAAGAAGTCCTATGTCGGGTTGCTGGCCGGCCTCGCGTTTTCCATTTTGTTGGTCTATCTGTTGATCGTGGTCAACTTCCAATCCTGGCTCGATCCGTTCCTTATCATCTCGGCGCTTCCAGCGGCGCTGGCCGGCATTGTCTGGTTCCTCTTCCTCACCAACACGCGGCTTAGCGTGCCGGCGCTTACCGGCGCCATCATGTGCATGGGTGTGGCCACCGCCAACTCCATCCTGGTGGTCAGCTTTGCCCGCGAGGAGTTGGAGGTTCTGGTGGGCGATGCGCGCCGAGCCGCGCTGAATGCCGGCTTTGTCCGGCTGCGCCCGGTGCTGATGACGGCCCTGGCCATGATCCTCGGCATGGCGCCGATGGCCCTGGGACTGGGCGACGGCGGCGAGCAAAACGCTCCGCTGGGCCGCGCCGTCATCGGCGGGCTGTTGCTGGCCACGGTGGCCACCCTGTTCTTTGTGCCCGCATTCTTCTCTGTCGTTCACGGCTGGCTGGAAGGCCGGCGCAAGGCGGCGCATGGCGCAGCACGGGCCGGGACTTTTGACGAGTTTGACGAGCTTTCGGAGTAGCTTTCCAATGACCAACGAATCCAAACCGAACACACAACCCGCCTCGCATGGCGGCCATGGTGAAGGGGCCGCGCCGGAGCAGAAGCCGATCTCGCCGCGCAAGGCGCTGGTAGGCGTAGCCATTGTGCTGGTGGTGGCCTTGGTGCTGGCTGCCATTGGCATCCATAGCCGCAGGTCCGCCGGCACCATGCTGGCCGAGAGCACCACGGCGCTTGCGGCTCCCACGGTGATTGCCGCGACCCCCAGGCAGGGCGCTCCGGTGGACAACTTTGTGCTGCCGGGCAATGTGACCGCTTACACGGATTCGCCGATCTACGCGCGGACTTCCGGGTATTTGACGCGGTGGTACTTCGACATTGGCGCCAGGGTGAAGAAGGGCGCGCTGCTGGCCGAGATCGCCACCCCCGAGCTGGACCAGCAACTGTCCCAGGCCGAGAGCGACCTAGTTACCGCCCAGGCCACCGCCAACAATGCGCGCATCCAGGCCGAGCGCTATACGGGGCTGGTGAAGTCGGACGCCGTCTCGCGTCAGGACACGGATACGTTCGTGAACCAGGCGACGGCCACGGCGGCGGCTGTCAAGTCCGCGCAGGCCAACGTGCAGCGGCTGGTCGAGCTGCAATCGTTCGAGAAAGTGTACGCGCCGTTTGACGGGGTGGTCACGGCCCGCAACATCGATACCGGCCAGTTGATCAACGAGGGCGCGGCCAACGAGCTGTTCCACCTGCAGGCCATCCAGACCCTGCGCGTCTACGCCAACCTGCCGCAGATCTACTCAGGGAACGTGAAGCGCGGGGCGAAGATCGACCTGACCTTTGCCGAACACGCCGGGAAGACCTACCAGGGGACGCTGGTGCGGACGGCGGACGCGATCAATCCCGCGAGCCGCACGCTGCTGGTGGAGATCGACGTGGACAACCGTTACGGAGAGCTGCTGCCGGGCTCGCTGGCCCAGGTGCACTTCAAGACGCCGGCCGCGGGCCCGACGTTCATTGTGCCCGCGGCGGCACTGATCTTCCGCAGGGAGGGGCTGCGCGTGGGCACCGTGGTGAACGGGAACGTGGCGCACCTGGTTGCGGTGGTGATCGGCGAGGACGATGGGGCGAATGTGCAGATTGTTACCGGGCTGAGTGGCGACGACCAGGTGATCCAGGATCCGCCGGACTCGCTGATTGAGGGCGAGAAGGTGCATGTGGAGAGCCCCGGCAAACAGGCCGATGCGGGAGGCAAGTAGCGATGAGCTTGCTCTGGCTCGATCTCGGCAGCCGGCGTGCGGGCCGGCTTCGCAGCGGCGGATTTGCCGCCCTGCTGGCTCTCGGCCTGCTGGCCGGGTGCAAGCCGGTGGGGCCAGACTACAACCGGCCCGGCTACACTGCGCCTCCGGCCTACAAGGAGACGGGCGCGTCGACGGTTCAGGTGCCGTTGGCGCCGCCGCCGAATCCGGCCGGAGGCGGCTGGCATCCGGCTACGCCGTCGGACGGGATGCTGCGGGGGAAGTGGTGGGAGATCTACCAGGACCCGCAACTGAACCAGTTGGAAGAGCGCATCGAGACCTATAACGAAGGGGTGCGGCAGGCGCTGGAAACGTATCTGGCCGCACGCGACCAGGTGAAGGCGGCCAGATCGGCTCTCTTTCCCACGCTGTCGGCAGGGCCGAGCTTGCAGCGCGCCAAGATATCGGCAAACGGACCCTCCTTCTCAGTCGGGAAACCCACCGGTTACAACGACCTGGTGGTTTCCGGCCAGGCGAGTTGGGAGCCGGACTTCTGGGGGCGGATCCGGCGCACCGTGGAGGCGGCTCACGAAAACGCGCAGGCCAGCGCCGCGGATATGGCCAACGTGGACTTGAGCCTGCAAGCGGAGATGGCCGCGGACTACTTCCAGCTACGCGGGCTGGATGCGGAGATCAAGCTGCTGAATCAGACGATTATCGACCTGGAGAGCCAACTGGACCTGACCGAGCGGCGGCTCAAGGGTGGAGTGGCGACAGAGGTGGACGTGGCCCAGGCCAGGACGCAACTGGAAACAGTTCGCGCGCAACTGGTGGATGTGGGCGTGGCGCGCGCCCAATATGAACACGCGGTGGGCACGATTGCGGATTACAAACTGCCGGAGTTCAGCATTCCGTTTTCGCCGCTCGATCTGCCGCTGCCCAAAGTCCCACTGGGAGTGCCATCGCAATTGCTGGAGCGGCGGCCGGACATTGCCGCCGCGGAGCGCCGCACCGCCGCGGCCAACGCGCAGATCGGGATTGCGGTTAGCGCGTTCTATCCGACCATCACCCTGGGGGGCACGGGCGGGTTTGAAAGCATCCATTTTGGCACCTGGATTCAGGGACCCAGCGCGCTGTGGTCTCTGGGCGGGCAGGCAACCGAACTGCTGTTCGGCGCCGGCCTGCGCCACGCACTGACCGACCATGCGCGGCACACGTACGAAGCGCAGGTTGCGGCGTACAAGAGCGCCGTGTTTCTGGCCTTCAACGACGTGGAAGACCAGCTCTCCGGGCTGAGGATTCTGGAGCAGGAGTCGGGCGTGGAGCAGACGGCGGTGGAGTCGGCGCAGCACTCCCTTGACATCTCAGACAAGCGCTACAAGGGCGGGGTGACGAGCTATCTGGAAGTGCTCACGGCAGAGGCTACGTTGTTGCAGAATCAACGGACGGCGATCGACTTGCAAACGCGGCAGTTTGTGGACAGCGTGGGGTTGGTGCGGTCGCTTGGCGGGGGATGGGATACGAGCCAATTGCCGAAGTAGCAGTTTTCAGTCGTCAGCTATCGCCGCTTGCGGATTCGTGCTTCCTGGTCCCTTGACTCTGCTTACTGCTCAACTGCGTCCTGGCGGGGGTGGGTGTAGGCGGCTTCGGGAACGACGGTCACTGGCAATGCGGGGCCTTCCCAGAGCAATTGGGGGGAGCCCCGGCTGGCGGAGTGCAGGCCTTCCAGATGGAATGTGTGCTTGCCGGCGCGCAGCCCCAGGGAGCCGCGGTAGTAGCGCATGGCGTTGCCCGGAGAGCCGCAGACCTGGGCGAAGGGAGGGCCGGTTT
>DASWZM010000193.1:0-2497 GCA_036404455.1 Occallatibacter sp.
ACACTAAAGGCGACAAGAGCTAACCCCATGCCTGAAGACAAAGAACTGCGCGCGCTCCCCGCTCCGGCCGGCAACGGTAACGGCAATAGTTATGGCAACGGCCATGTACCCGCGGTCCCCGACCCCATCACTGTCTACCCCCCGTACGCCTACGCCCAACCTGAGCCCGAGGAAGCGGCCGTCCCCCTCTCCCACTACCTGTGGATCCTCAAGCGCCACAAGTGGAAGATCCTCGCCTTCGCATTGGTCTCGGTCGTCGCTACCGTGTTGGTGTCCTCGCGCCTCACTCCTATCTACGAATCCACGGCGACCATCGATATCGACCGCCAGGCGCCCGCCGCACTCATCGGTCAGGATGCCACGCGCCTCGCCCCCAATGACGCCGACCAGTTCCTGGCCACCCAGGTCAAGATCATCCAGTCCGATTCGGTGCTGCGCCCTGTCGCCGAGCGCTTCAAGCTCTCCGCCAGCGAGATCACCACCCTGCCGGGCGAGTCCAAGCTTCCTTCCGCGCGCGCGCAGAATGCCCCGGTCACCCTCAAGAAGCTGAAGGTCACGCGCCCGCTCAACACCTACCTGCTGCTCATCAGCTACCGGTCGACGGACCCGGAACTGGCTTCGGATGTCGCCAACGGAGTCGCCGAGAGCTACATCCAGCACACCTACGACATCCGCTTTCGCGCCACCGCCGGCCTCTCCGCCTACATGGAAAAGCAGATCGAGGAGTTGCGGGCCAAGATGGAGCGCTCCTCCTCCGCCCTGGCGCAGTTCGAAAAGGATCTCAGCGTGATCAACCCCGAGGAGAAGACCAGCATCCTTTCCGCCCGCCTGCTCCAGCTCAACACCGAGTACACCACCGCCCAGGGCGACCGCGTCCGCCAGCAGGCCGCCTTCAATTCCGTCAAGAGCGGTTCCATGGAGGCCGCCCAAGCCTCCACCCAGGGCGAACAACTCCGCCGGCTCGCCGACCACCTCGACGAGGCCCGCGAAAAGTTCGCCACCGTCGCGGCCCAGTATGGCGCCGGCCATCCCGAGTACAAAAAGGCGCACTCGCAAGTCGCCGAGCTGGAGCGCCAGCTCGAAGACTTGAAGGCGAATATCGTGAATCGCGTCAGCCTGGAATACAAGGAAGCCGCCAATCGCGAATCCATGCTGGCCAGCGCGGTGGCCGAGACCAAGGCCGAGTTCGACCGCCTCAACGCGCGTTCCTTCGAGTACAAAGCCCTGAAACAGGAAGCCGACAGCGACAAAGGCCTCTACGAAGAGCTGATCCGCAAGATCAAGGAAGCCGGCATCAACTCCAGCTTCCAGAACAGTTCCATCCGCCTGGCCGATTCCGCCCGCCCGGGCCTCAAACCGGTATTCCCGGACATAAAGCTGAACGCCCTGCTGGCATTTCTCTTTTCCACTCTGCTCGGCGTCGGGCTGGCGGTCCTGGCGGACACCGTAGACAACACTGTTCGTGACCCCGAGGACATCCAGCGCACCCTGCGGACCGAGGTACTCGGCTCGCTCCCAACCGTAAAGCATTGGCGCAGCCGGCTGCTTCGCATTCGCGTGGCGACCAACGGGACCAAAGTCATGGTCAAATACAGCGGGCGCAACGCGCAGGAGGCGGCGTTTGAAGAAGCCATCCGGACGCTGCGCGATTCCATCCTGCTTTCCGATCTCGGCCGCCGCCCACGCTCCCTGCTCTTCACCTCCGCCACCCCGCGCGAGGGAAAGACCACCGCCTCCGTGCGCCTGGCCATCGTACACAGCCTGCAAAACCGGAAGACGCTGTTAATTGACGCCGACCTGCGCCGCCCCGGCATTCACGACCGGCTCGGCGTAGCGAACGATCGGGGACTCTCCACGGTAATCAAGGGCGAAGCCGGCTGGCGCGAGGTCCTGCAAAAATGCGAGGAGTATCCGGACCTGGACATCCTCCCCGCCGGCCCAGCCTCCCGCAGCGCCGCCGACCGCCTGGGCGCCACCCTGGAGAAAATGTTCGCCGAAGCCAATCCGGAGTACGATCTCATCATCGTCGATTCCCCCCCGCTGCTGGGCTTCGCCGAGCCCCTCCAGATGGCCGCGGTAGTGGATGGAGTGGTGGTCATGACTCTGGCCGGACAGACGAACCGGAACGCTGTCAGCGGCGTGCTCACCAGCTTGAAGAGAGTTAAAGCAAATGTTATCGGTATAGCGCTGAATGAAGTCCGCAAGGACATGAGCGACCGTTATTATTACTACGGGTATTACGGGAAGTATTATTCGAAATATTACAAGCCGACGAAGGGGTAGGCCTCACAGGCGGAATTGTGGGAACGGACCGGCCCGGGTTGCCGAGTATTGACGGCCTCACCTTCGACATGGCCCCAGACGTAGTCTCCGTTCTCGATTCCACCAGAGGCTCCTGCAAGGAGGCAGATGCGTGGCAGACCTAAAATCGAACGCAGAGTGGAAACTCTGGGGCAGGGACGATCCGTTGTGGGCAGTGGCATCCTGGAAGCACAAG
>DASWZM010000194.1:0-3012 GCA_036404455.1 Occallatibacter sp.
CCGCATGGTCTCCGACCTGCGCCTCGCCGCTGAAATCGTGGTCTGTCCCATCGTCCGCGAGCCCGACGGCCTGGCTCTAAGCTCCCGCAACGCCTACCTCAGCCCCGCGGAACGCATTCAGGCCCTTGCTCTCAGCCGCGCCGTCCGCCAGGCCGAAGCCCTCGCAGCCGCCGGCGAGCGCTGCGCCGGCGCCCTCCTCGAAGCCGCTCGCCGAACCTTCGCCGCCGTACCCGAAATCCGCATCGACTACATCGAAGTTGTCGACTGGGCCACGCTCGAACCTGTAGAAGCCGCCGTTCCCGGAACCCTGTTCGCCGTCGCTGCCTGGGTCGGCGCAACCCGGCTCATCGACAACACGATCGTCCGCTGAAACTGCTCCGCGCCGCAAGAACCCCATTGCAGGAAGGTATCCCGCGGCTGCAAGCTGGATTCAATGCCGGAACTTCCCGATATTACCGCCTACATCACCGCCATCGAGGCGCGCATCCTTCAGCAATCACTGGAGCGCGTCCGCCTGGCAAGCGTCTTTCTCCTCCGCACAGTTGACCCTCCGCTTTCGATCGTTGAGGGCCGGTTGGTGAACGCCGTCCGCCGCGTCGGCAAGCGCATCGCCATCGGCGTCGAGGGCGACCTTTGGCTGGTGGTTCATCTGATGATTGCCGGCCGCTTGCACTGGCGGCCGCCGGGGACCAAACTCGCTGGCCGGAACGCCTTGGCCGCCTTCGACTTCCCCTCCGGTTCTCTCATCCTCACCGAGGCCGGTAGCAAGCGCCGCGCCTCCCTGCACGTTCTTCGCGGTGAGCAGGGCCTGCACTCCGTCGACCCCGGAGGAATCGAGGTCTTTTCCACAGACCTCGACGGCTTTCGCTCCGCGCTCACAGAGGAAAACCGCACCCTCAAGCGCGCCCTCACCGATCCCCGCCTGGTGAGCGGCATCGGCAACGCCTACTCCGACGAAATCCTCCACGCCGCTCAGCTCTCGCCCATCACACTGACCCACAAGCTGAAACCGAAAGAATGGGAGCGCCTGTTCGCCGCCACGCGCGCCACGCTCACCATTTGGATGGACCGCCTGCGCAGCGAAGCGGAGGCCGCCTTCCCTGAAAAGGTGACCGCCTTTCGCAAGGAGATGGCGGTCCATGGCCACTTCAACCAGCCCTGCCCGCGCTGTGGCGAAAAGGTGCAGCGCATCCGCTACGCCGACAACGAAACCAACTACTGCGCACCCTGCCAGACCGGCGGAAAGGTCCTGGCCGATCGCAGCCTCTCCCGGCTCCTCGGCGCCGACTGGCCGCGCACCCTCGATGAGCTGGAAGCCCTCAAGCGCCGCTGAACTGCTCAGAACGACAGCTTTGCATTTTTCCTTGACACAGCCTTCCCGCCTGCCGCAAAGTCAACTCCGCGACTCCTTTCAGGCCGGCCAGCGATTCCAACCCCAGTTCTCTGAGTTTCCGGTCCCTCGGAGGCGGATTTCTGTCCGTAATGGAGGCTTCTCAATGCACCATCTTCACTTCAACCACCTTGCCATATTGGTCGCGGCCATCATTCAGTGGATCCTGGGCGCACTCTGGTACTCGCTGCTCTTCGCCAAGCCGTGGATGGCCCTGACCGGCCATACGAAGGGCGAAAGACCCAAAGGCGCCGTCGTCGCCATGATCACGTCCTTCATCGGCGGCCTGATCCTCGCCTTTGTGCTCGCGCACGTGGTGCTCTGGTCCGGCTCAGCGACCTTTGCCTGCGGTGCTTTGATCGGCTTCATCTGCTGGCTGGGCTTCGTCGCGGCGCCGCTCCTCTCTGAAACAATGTATGAGCAGCGCCCCTTCAAGCTCTTCTTCATAAACTCCGGCTACTGGCTGGTGGCAATGCTCATCTCCGGCGGTCTGCTGGCTGCGTGGCATTGAGCCGTTGCTTCGCAACGCGCCGAACGCCCTTACAATCGAGGCATGAGCAAAACCGTCATCGCAACCAACGGAGCCCCTGCCGCCATCGGGCCCTATTCTCAGGGTGTGTGCGTGGGAGGCCTTGTCTTTACGGCGGGGCAAATTGCGCTCGACCCGGCGACCCAGCAGGTTGTCGCGCCCGGCATCACGGAGCAGACGACACGGGTGCTGGAAAACCTGAAAGCTATCCTGGAAGCGGCGGGATCGAGCCTCGCCCAGGTGGTCAAGGCCACCGTCTTCCTGAAGGACTTCAACGACTTTGCCGCCATGAACGCGGTCTACGCCGCGTATCTCGCCCCGGAAGGTGTTGCCCGGCCCGCGCGCACCACGGTAGAGGTCTCCCGCCTTCCCAAAGATGTCCTGGTGGAAATCGATCTGATCGCGGAAGTTTGAAGCCGGTTCCCGTTACCATCACCCGGCCCCATGCATCCAATCGGTGTACGGCAGGCCCCGCACACAAGCCCAGGAGGTGGCTATGAGCGAAACACCCGAAAAAATCGTTCGCGCAGAGGCCGAGTGGCGCGCCACGCTAACCCGCGAGCAGTATCGCGTCCTGCGCGAGAAGGGCACCGAGCCTGCGTTCACCGGGATCCTGACCGAAAACCACGAGACCGGCAACTATCACTGTGCGGGCTGTGGGGCATTGCTGTTCATGAGCGGCGCCAAGTTCGACTCCGGCTGCGGCTGGCCCAGCTTCATGCTGCCGGCCGACTCCAAGGCCATCGCCGAGCACGAGGACCGGAGCTTTGGCATGCGCCGTGTCGAGGTCACCTGCGCTCGCTGCGGAGGCCACCTGGGCCACGTCTTCCCCGACGGACCCCGCCCCACGGGTCTACGCTACTGCATCAACTCCGCCTCGCTCACTTTTGCGCGCGAAAAGTAGCCTCGCCCGCCCCCGCGCGTTACTCTGGCCGTATGGTTTTTCCCCGGTATCGAGGCTCAATCGCGCTCATCGTTGCGCTGGCTTGCATCAGCGCTCGGGTCCTCCCCGCCCAGCAGCCAACCCTTCAGGAAGACCCGCAACTCGACCGGCAGTTGCAGTCCATTGCCGCTGCCCACCACGGCCACGTCG
>DASWZM010000195.1:0-13327 GCA_036404455.1 Occallatibacter sp.
CGCACAACACCGAGCTCAACGTCTTTGCGTCCTTTGAGCCGAAAATCCCCGACGCCTATCGCGACTCCGAATTCCTGTTTCTGGCCAACATCGATCCCGTGTTGCAGCGCCGAGTGCGCGAACAGCTGCCCGAAGTCCGCCTGGTGGCCGGCGACACCATGAATTACTGGATCAAGGATCATCGCGCCGCGCTTCTCAAGGTGCTGAGGGGCCTTGATGTGCTGCTGATCAACGACACCGAAGCACGCATGCTGGCGGCCAACAACAACCTTGTCCAAGCCGCGCGCGCGGTGCTGGCGCTGGGACCACGCACACTGGTGGTGAAGCACGGCGAGTATGGAGCAACTGCTTTCTTTAGCGAGCACAGCTTTTCTCCAAAGGGTGAAAGCGCGGAGCGCATGTTCAGGGCTCCGGCCCTGCCGCTCGAAGAGGTCGTAGACCCCACCGGCGCGGGCGA
Source organism: Occallatibacter sp. (assembly GCA_036404455.1). Taxonomy (GTDB): domain Bacteria; phylum Acidobacteriota; class Terriglobia; order Terriglobales; family Acidobacteriaceae; genus Telmatobacter. The sequence continues at coordinate 458 of DASWZM010000195.1, forward strand.
CAGCTTTGCCGGCGGCTTCTTCGGTTACCTGGCCTCGCAGCGCGACCCAACCCCGGCCTCCTTCCGCCGCGCCATGTTTTACGGCGGCGTGATGGGCTCGTTCGCGGTGGAGCGCTTCGGCACCGATCGATTGCAGAAGCTCTCCCGCAAGGAGATCGACGAACGTTTCATCCTCTTCCGCGAGTTGACCCACCTTGACTGAAAGGCCCATCTCGCGCGTGGAAGGCCTGTTGGTGCTGGCCTCCTGCGCAACAGCATCGTTGGCGGCAATCGCGTGGAGTTGGCGCCATGGGGCCATGCTCAACTATGGCGATGCTGTCGCCCACCTCCACATCGCACGGCGCGTCTTCGATTCCCACCAGCCGCGCCTCTCGCAACTGGGTTCGGTTTGGCTTCCCCTGCCCCATATTCTGCTCATTCCCTTTGTTCAGGTCTACGCCTGGTGGGCCAACGGGATTGCCGGAGTGATTCCATCGGCACTGGATTACCTGGCCGCCTGCGCAGGAATATACCGCTTGGCGCGCCGCTGGCTCCCGGCCTCTGCCGCTGCCCTGAGTCTGGCCTTTTTCGCCACCAATCCCAATCTGCTGTACCTCCAGACCACGGCCATGACCGAGCCGCTCTTTGTTTGCGAGATGATCTGGATCGTGGTCTGGCTGGTGGAATGGCGTGCCAACCTGGACGATGACCCGAAGCGAACGAACAGGCTGCTCTGGTGGATCGCATTGGCTCTGGTGGCTGCGGTCTTCACGCGCTATGACGGCTGGGCAATGGCTCTGCTGGCCTGGGTAGCCGTCGGCCTCACGCTGGCCCGGCGCGGCCGGCTGCGCTCACCCGTCTTCTGGCTGGCAAGTGTTCTGGTCGTCGCCGCGCCAGCCGCATGGTTCATTTACAACGCCGCGGCATTCGGCGATTGGCTCTACTTCCTGCGCGGTCCTTATTCGGCCAAGGCCATCGAAATCCGCACTTCCGCGCCAGGATTCCCACCCCATCCCGGTTGGCACAATCCCTGGGTCTCCCTCGTCTTTTTCCTCAAGGCCGCGGAGTTGGACGCCGCCGCTGCCGCCTGGGGCAATGTGCTGCTGGCGTTCAGCCTCCTGGGCGCCGCGTGGGCCGGACTGACGGCTCGCCGCCGCGCCCTCTCCTGGACGCTGCTCCTGGGTCTGCCGGTTCCGTTTTACGCCTGGTCCGTAGCCTATGGTTCCGTGCCCATCTTTCTGCCCGTCTGGTGGCCCCACTCCTGGTACAACCTGCGCTACGGCATGGAACTCCTGCCTGCCTTTGCGCTGAGCCTGGGCTTTGCCGCGCAGTTCTGCCTGGCCGCCGTGCGCGAATTCAAGCCCCGCCAGGTCAACCCCCGCTGGGCAAACTATGCTGCCGCCGTGCTCTTCGCGGCCGTCGCCCTGAATGCCTGCCTGATCCTGCGCGAACCCCCGCTGGTGTACGTCGAAAGCACAAAAAACATTCAGGCGCGCCGTCCCCTTTTTATCCAGATCCCGCCCGCTCTGCGCGCTCTCCTCGCCCAGCGACCCGGCGGCACCATCCTCATGGACACCTCGGTCTATCCCGAGATCGTAGCCCTCACCGGGATTCCGCTGCGCCAGACCATCAACGAAAGCGACCTCGAAATCTATCGCGACGCGCTGGCCGCGCCCGCCGCCCATGCGGCCATCGTTCTTGCCCTCGACGGCGACGAGGTGGACCGCGCTGTGCATGCCAATCCAACCGGTCTCACCGCATATCGCCGCTTTTCAGCCCCTGGCCAGCCCTCGACAACAATTTACGTCTCCGGTACTCCCGATTCATCAACTCTCAACAAGCAGACCGGCGCGGTGATAGCATCGCTCAAGGCATCCCGATGAGTACTTCTCCGGCAAAGATCGCGCAGCCTTTCACCATCGACCGGCTGAAGCAGGTCGTGGTCGAAAACGATGTCATCGGCGAACTCCAACGGGTCGGCATTGCGCGCGCACCGCAACCAAGCGCCAGCATGAGCGGCTGTGCGGCAAACTGCTCGCCGAGCCCGCAATCTACAAACGCTTCACCTTCCGCGATCAGGAGGACGATTGATCCCCTTCACCAAGGCCCACGCCTGCGGCAATGACTTTCTGATCGTCACCGAAGACGCGGCCGCAGACCACGACAAGGTAAATCTCACGCGCCGCCTCTGCGCCCGGACTACCGGCATCGGCGCCGACGGCATCGAGTTCTTTCGCTGGACCGGACCAGAATCCGGTCGCATTCGCCTTCACAATGCCGACGGCTCCGTCGCCGAGATTAGCGGCAACGGCACCCGCTGCGTAGCTGCGTGGATGGCCGAAACCCTCGACTCCCAGCCCGGCGAAGTGCTTGAAATCTCCACCGATGCCGGCGTCCGGTTCTGTCGGCTCGATTCCCGTCACGGTCAAACCATCGAAGTAACTAGCGGCATGGGTGTCCCGGCGTTTGAGCCGAAGACGTTAACGGTACTGGATGCGCTGGAGGTTCACGGCATGGTGGTCTCCACTGGCAATCCTCATTTTGTGATTCCTGTAAAAGACACGCAGTTCAAACTTGGCCACTGGTCATGGGGATCCGTGGCAGGCGAGGTCTGTACGCACGAGGATTTCCCTAACCAAATTAATGTCGAATTCGTCCACGTTGCCGGTCAGCATGAGATTGAGATTCGCATCTTCGAGCGCGGCGTTGGACCCACGTCCTCCTCGGGAACCGGCAACTCAGCCGCAGCCACCGCCGCCATCGCCCTGGGGCTGGCCAAGTCGCCTCTTCGCGTGGTCGCTCCCGGCGGTGCTCAGACCGTGGCCTGGGACGGCCCCGGCGCCGAGCTGCTCCTTACCGGCCCGGCCGCTCTCATTGCCCGTGGCGAGGCCTGGTACAAATGACGCCGCCCTTCGATCCCAAACCGCTTTCGCGCCTCGACCCGCTTCTGAAGCCCGTTCCCGTTGTTGATGGCGCCGGCGTGAGCGTGGTGGCGCCTGCGGCCTCTGCCAATCTTGAGCTCGCCGAAAGAGGCATGAAGCGATTGCGAGCGCTGGGCTTCTTGCCCCGGCTCGGCCACCACGCCTTCCAGAAGGGACCACTCTACTTTGCCGGAACTTCGGCACAGCGGTTGGAAGACCTGCATGCCGCCTTCGCCGGCCAGGCCACAAGCATGGTCGCCTGCCTGCGCGGCGGTTACGGCTCCAACTACCTCCTCGACAAGCTCGATCTTGAGCTGATCCGCAAGCATCCCAAGCCCTTCTTCGCCTACAGCGACCTCGCCGGAATTCAGCTCCACCTCCTCGATCGGCTCGGACTGCCCGCTTTTCATGGACCCATGGTCGCCGCCGATTTCTCATCGGAGGATGGCGTGCATCTGGCCAGCTTTCAGTCGGCGCTCTCCGGCGTGCCGTACAGTGTGGGGCCGGCGGAAGGGCTGCGCGTGTTGAAGTCCGGCCCCGTGCTCAATCCAGTTCGCGGCATCCTGTATGGCGGCTGTCTCAGCATTCTTGTTTCGTTGCTGGGTACGCCCTTTGAACCGCGGACCGAAGGCAAGCTGCTCTTCCTTGAGGACACCGGCGCCAAACCCTACCAGATTGACCGCATGGTTTGGCAGTTGCGCCAGGCAGGCAAACTGGACGGGGTGCGCGGCATCGTCTTCGGCGAGATGCTTGATTGCGCCTCACCCGGCGCCCCGCCCAATCTCCTCGATGAAGTGATTCTGCGCATTCTTGAAGACTTCGAAGGCCCCATCGCCATCGGCCTGCGCAGCGGCCATGTTTCGCGCCAGAATGTCACTCTGACCTTTGGCGTTGAGGCCGAACTGCACACCGCCAATCAAGCCGAACTGCGCCTGCTCGAACCGGCGGTGACGCCATGACTTCAATCTCCACATCGCCACGCCACATTCATCTCAGCGGCATCTGCGGCACCGCCATGGCCTCGCTGGCCGGACTTTTGCAGTTGCAGGGCCATCGCATCACCGGCTCCGACAAAGCCGCCTATCCCCCCATGAGCGATCTGCTGCGCTCGCTCGGCATCCCCATCCTCGAACCCTACGCCGAAACCAATCTCGATCCGGCGCCGGATCTCGTCGTCATCGGCAACGCGCTCTCCCGCGGCAATCCCGAAGTGGAGCGCGTGCTCGACCAGCGGATTCCCTTCACCTCCATGGCCGCTCTCTTGCGCGAGGAGTTCCTCGCAGGCCGCGAGTCCCTGATCGTCGCCGGCACCCACGGCAAAACCACCACCACCAGCATGTTGGCCTGGATCTACCAGTTCGCCTCCAAAATCAATCCCGCGCTCGAGCCCTCGTTCCTCATCGGCGGCGTGGCGGAGAACTTTTCCACCAGTTTCCAGCTCCGTCCCACGCGCACCTTCATCGTGGAAGGCGACGAGTACGATACCGCCTTCTTCGACAAAGGTCCAAAATTCCTCCACTATTTCCCCGACGCGCTCGTCCTCACTCACGTCGAGTTCGATCACGCCGATATTTACGTGGACCTCGAAGCCGTCAAGACCGCCTTCAAGCGGCTGGTGAATCTCGTCCCCCGCCGCGGCGTGATTGTGGCCTACGACGGCAGCGTCAACGTCACCGAATGCGTAGCCCATGCGTTTTGCCGCGTGGAGCGCTATGGTTTCTCGGATACTGCGGACTGGCGCATCCGCAACCTGCGCAGCGGGATTGCAAAAGAAGATGGCCTCACCCGCTGGGAAGTCTGGCACAGCGGCGCATTGTGGGCGGGGTTCGAGATGCATCTGGCCGGCGAACACAACGCGCTCAACGCGACAGCCGCCGCCGCGCTGGCTGCCGGGCAAGGCATCGGCAAGGAAGCCATTCAGGCCGCTCTGGCCAGCTTCAAGAGCGTGAAGCGCCGCCTCGAAGTGTACGCGGAGATCGCCGGCATCACGTTGATCGACGACTTTGCCCACCACCCTACAGCCATCCGCGAGACGCTGCGCGCCTTGCGCTCCGTCTACCCCCAATCGCGCCTCTGGGCAGTGCTCGAGCCGCGCTCGAACACCCTGCGGCGCAAGGTGCTTCAATCTGATCTCGTGGCCAGCCTGCGCCTTGCAGACCGCGTCCTGCTGGCCGGCGTTTATCAGCAGCAGCGCATCCCCGACGCCGAGCGCCTGCACCCCGAAGATGTGGTGAGGTCGCTCAATGCAGCCGGAACCCAGGCCGAGTTATACCCCGGCGTGGAAGCCATCGTGAACGGGATTGCGCCGCAACTTCAGCCCGGCGACGTAGTTGCAATCCTGTCCAACGGCGGCTTTGAAGGCATTTATGAGAAACTTCCGGCGCGGCTCAAAGAACTCCAATTTTGACCGCTGAGAAAGACCCGTATGTTCTCTTCTCTCATCTTCGTAACCACGATCGTCATTCTCGGCATTCCTTCGGCAATATTGTTCATTCCCTGGACCTGGATCACCGGCAACGTGATGCCGCTCTACAACGCCACGCAATTCATGGTGCGTGCCGGTTATTGGCTGGCCGGTATCCGCGTTGAGACCGAAGGCGTGGAGCGCGTGCCGGCGCACACGGCGTGCATCTTCATGGCCAACCACATCTCCAATCTCGACCCGCCTGCCTTGATTCCGCGCATTCCCGGCCGCACCTCCGCCTTTATGAAGCGCTCGTTGATGAAGATTCCCATCCTGGGCACCGGCTTCAGGCAGGGGGAGTTCATCGCCGTGAACCGCGATGGCAGCGCGGTGAGCGCCCAGGAGAGCGTAGCTGCGGCCCGGCGCCTCTTGGATAAAGGCGTCCACATCACCACCTTCGTTGAAGGCACGCGCTCCAAAGACGGCCGCCTGCTGCCCTTCAAGAAAGGCCCATTCTACCTGGCGATGCAAACCGGCGCGCCCTGCATCCCGGTCTCCATCTGGGGCACTGAGACCATGATGGCTAAAGGCAGCCTCCGCATCCGCCCCGGCACGGCGCACATCGCCTTCCACGCGCCTTTGTATCCCTCCAACTTCGCCACCCGCGAGGATCTGCTGGAAGCCGTCCGCACCGCCATCGCCTCCAGCCTGCCGGAGTGGATGCGAAGCTAGCAAATCGTCCGCTTTACGGCTGCACGATCGCGTTATACCCGTCGCTGAGCAGCTTCTGCCGCCATTTTTCGGCCTCGTCGCGGCTGTTGAATGGGCCCATCCGCACGTGAATCAGGCCATCCGCGGCGTCACGGTGCGCGGTTACAGCATAGCCGCGCTTGCGCAGGGCGGTCATCAGCACATCCGCGTCTTCCGGATGGGAGACGGCCGCAATCTGCACCATCAGGGAACCCGCCGCAGCGAGGGCCGGCGCCACCATGCCCCCGGGTTGCACCGGCTGGGCCGGGTTTGCCATGGGCGCCAGTGCGGGCCGCACTTGAGGCGGACCATTTGACTGGCCGGCCGCAACAGCCGGCGCCGGACTCTGCGAGCTCGCATCCGCACTCGTGTTCGAACCCGGCGACGGAGCCGAATCGTCAACCTGCTCGGCCGCCGCGCTCCGCTGTGTCGCCGCAGCGCCAACTTGCGCGGTCGCCGAGGGCTTGGGCCGCGAACTGCCCCCCTGCAATGTCGTCTGTCCGCCGGCCCCGAGCTGCACGCCTTGCGAAGGCTCCTGCGACCCGTGACGGCCCACGGCGTATCCCCATCCGAAGCACAGCCCGCAGATCAGCACCAGCCCAAAAAAGATGAACAGCAGCGTAGTGGAGCCCAACGTGAGTTCGGTTTCGGGCGGGGGTTCGGCCTGCTCAACCTTCCTGTCGTCAAAAACGCCCCTCATACGCTGTCCCCGAACTCAACACATTTCAAAAAATACGCGGCCCTCTTGATCCTTCCACGGCACTGGGTCAGCGCTCAGTTTAGTGGCACGTCCCGCCCCAATGAGGTTTTCCGGCTCGGTCTACGGCTTCTCTGAAGCTGGTTTTCCCAACGCCCCCATCTTGTTCAACAGCGTCAGAAGTTCCATCGGCAGCGGGAACACGATCGTCGTGTTCTTTTCCACGCCGATCTCGGTCAAGGTTTGGAGATAGCGCAACTGCAGCGTCATAGGCTGAGTGGCCAGCAGCGCAGCCGCATCCACCAGCTTCTGCGCGGCATTGAACTCGCCCTCTGCGTGGATGATCTTCGACCGCTTCTCGCGCTCCGCCTCGGCCTGCTTGGCCATGGCGCGCAGCATTGACTCGGGCAGGTCCACCTGCTTCACTTCCACCGAGATCACCTTCACCCCAAACGGCTCCGTCCGTTGGTCGATGATGGTCTGAATCTTCAGGTTGAGCTTGTCGCGATGGCTCAGCAGCTCATCCAGCTCCACCTCCCCCAGCACCGAACGCAGCGTGGTCTGCGCAAACTGCGAAGTCTGGTAAACGTAGTTGGCTACCTTGATGGCGGCGTCGTTGGGGTTGACCACATAGAGCGTCACCACGGCGTTTACCTTCAGGGTGACGTTGTCGCGGGTAATCACGTCCTGGGGCGGAACCTCCAGCACGTCCTGCCGCAACGAAATGCGCACCATCTGATCGAACGGCCGGAAAACCAGAATAATCCCTGGCCCTTTCGGCGTTGGCAGGGCGCGCCCCAGCCGGAAAATCACCCCGCGCTCGTACTCGCGCAGAATCTTGATGGAGTTGAGCAAATACAGGACAAGAATGGCCACCACAATCAGAACCGGAGATATCATTTCGCTTCCCTCACTCAGCACGGATTGTACTCCAATGGCGGCTACGCCTGGGACTCCGGATGGTGGGGCGGCTCGGCCGGCGCCACGTGCAGCAAATACTGCTCATGCCCCACCACCCGCAGCGGAGCTCCCTTTTCAACCGCCTCGCTGGCCACCGCCTGCCAGATCTCACCCTCCACCAACACGTGTCCTTCCGGCGCCAGAGGCTCCATGGCCTTGGCGCTTCGGCCCACCAGGCCATCCACGCCCAGCCGGCTCTTCATGCGCTGCGCCCGCACCACCAGCCTCGCCATAAAAACGGTAATCACGCCAAATCCCACACTTAACCCTAGCGCAACCGCCGGGGCGACCTCCATCTCAGGCACCGGCGCGGCAACCAAGGTAAGCGCTCCAAACGCCAGGCACACGATCCCCGCGGCCGCCAGCGCGCCGTGGCCACCGAACTTGGCTTCCAGCACCAGAAGCCCCAGCGCCGCCACCAGCAGCATCACTGCCGTGTACCGGATGGGCAACAGGTTCAGCCCAAAGATCGCCAGCAGCACCATCAACGTGCCCAGCGCGCCGGGAACGATGGTGCCCGGCGCGTTGAACTCGAGATAGATGAGCAATGCCCCGCCCACCAGTAGAAGCAGGGCAATATTGGGGTTCACCAGCCAGCCCAGCAGTTCATCGCGCAGCGAGGGCTTGAGCACTTCAATCCGCGCCCCCGCAAGGTGCAACACCAGCTTTGCCCCGTCCATGCGGGTAATCGTGCGCCCATCCAGCGCCGCCAGCAGTTGCGCATCGCCGGTTGCCGTCAGGTCGATCAGGTGCTGGTCAAGCGCCTCCTCGGCAGTGTAGGAGTGCGACGAGTGAACCGCGGCCTCCGCGGCCTCGGGGTTGCGGCCCCGTTTGGTCACATACGAACGCAGAAACGCCTCCGTGTCGTTCTCGATCTTCTGCGTCATGGTCGCGTCGGGCTGCCCGCCAAACTCCAGCACCGGGTGAGCCGCTCCGGCGTTGGTGCCGGGAGCCATCGCGGCCACGTCCGCCGCCTCCAGCAGAAAGAACCCTGCCGAACCGGCGCGCGCCCCTGCCGGCGAAACGTACACGATCACCGGAATCCGCGAACCCAGAATAGCGCCGACCATGCCGCGGGTTGAATCCAGCAGCCCGCCCGGGGTGTCCAGATCCACCAGCAGCGCCTGTGCGCCATCCGCGTTGGCCCGCCCAATCGCCCGGTCCAGTTGCCCCGCCGTCACCGGCTGGATGGTGTCGGACAGCACCAGTTTCTCCACCAGAGGCTGCTCAGCCAAAGCCGAAGAGCCCAGTCCGAGGGCCCCCAAAAACGCTGCCGCAACCAACCCCACCACGACTGCGAACCCGCATGTGCGCTCCACCATGGCTTGCTCCTTCAGGACCATTCGTCCGGCCCCGCTTCCCCAACCACAAAAGCCGGATGCCCCATTCTTGCGACTGCTTTTCGAGGAAAAAACCCGTCGCTAGTGTGGGAAACCACTCTACTTCTTCTGCCCTTCCCTGGCCTCGATCCGTTGCCGCAGTTCCTGGGCCGCCGGGTTCCCAGGTTCAATCTTCAGCGCTTCGCCCGCATCGTAGCTTGCCTGGTCCAAATGTCCGGCCGCAAGGTCCAGCCGTCCCATCACCAGGTACGCTTCGACTGAAGGCATCAATTCCAGCGACGTGCGCGCCTCCTTGCGGGCGGCCTCGGAGTCGCCGGTCCGCTCGCGCACCTCGGCCAGCCCGGCGTGCGCCTCGGCAACCTTGGCGTCGGTAGCGACGGCGGATTGATACAATCGCTCGGCTTCCAGCAGCAGCCCACGGTCGAGGTAGTCCTTCGCCTGGCCTGCCAGTTGCTCCGCGCGCTTCTCTGGCGTCAGCGCAGCAAGCCGCGATTCGTCCACCTGGTCCAGCATCGTCGCCGCCTGGCGAAAGGCAACCGCATCGAAACTCCGCGCAATCCGCTCCAGCGGATCGGCCTTCGCCTCAGCGTTCGGGCCTGCGCTTTGCGCTCCTTCCGGCATCTTCCACGCCGCAGCCAGTGCCTGGGCCTCGCTGTCATTGGGACGCAAACGCAGGCACTGCGCCAGTTCCGTGATGGCCTCGGCGGCATCTCCGTGACGCTTCAGGCTCACCGCCAGATTGAAATGGTAGTCCGCCGCGTTGGGGTCGGCCGCCACCGCCTGCCGAAACAGCGCAATCCCGTCGTGCCCCTGCCGGCTCGCCGCGACCCCCCCGTTGTTCACCACTTCGGCCAGCGGCAGAACACGCGCCACCCCCCCAAACGCCTCCTCGGCCCTGGCATAGTCGCCGGAAAACACCAACGACAGCCCGCGATAGAAACCCGCCTCCAATGCATCGGGATCGTTCCGCCTCACCTTGCCGAACGCCGCCGCGGCCTCCTCGTACTTCTGCCCGCTGAAGTCTTCCCGGCCCAGCGCCATCCACGCCGGCCCGAACTCCGAGCTCAGCTCCACGGCCTGGTTCAAATGCCGCAGCCGCTCCGCCTGGTCCGGCTCCGTAATCCCGCGGATGTACTGCTCAAATGCGTCCACCCGCATTCCTTTTCCCGCCGCCACAAACGTCACCTCGGCCACGCTGAAGCCGGGGTCCAGTTGCCGCGTCAGCTTCCACGCCAGCGAGCCGAAAACCGCAATCATGTCCCGCATCTCCCCCCGCGCGGTCACCGCCTGGCTCATCCGCAGGTGCGGCACGTCCACCAACTGCGCCTCGGCCACAATCCCGCTGCCGTCCGTCAGGAAGCTGCCCACAACGATCGAATCCGCGTCCAGCGTCTCGGCCAGCTTGAGTGCAGTAGCCCGAGAAGGATGAAACCCTTGCGGCAGTCCCAGGTGGTCCAGCGCATACAGCCGGTCCGCGCGGCTCATCGGCGCGAAACCCGCCGAAGCAAACCGGCTGCTCAGTATCTCCGGCGCCGCCTCGCGTATCCACTCCAGGCTCGGCTGCCCGCTGCGGTTTTCAAATGGCAGCACCAGCAGAATCCGACCCCGCCCTCCGCCAGACCGGCCCGCCTCGCTGCCCCCCGCCGCTTGCCCACGCGCGTTCGCCGTCATAGCCACGGCCAGCGCAAGCCCCAGCCCCAGGCTTGCAGCCGCCTGCGCTACCCACCGCATTCGAGATGAAAAAAAAGTATGCACAACAGCCTGATTATAGGCGTTGCGGCCTGTAGGCGTTACCGCTCTGCTCCATCCTTCTCAGGGCGCTACCCTGCGCCTGACAAACCGGAATGCGGCGTGAGCCTAACTGCCCGTCGGAATGATACCGGCATTCTCGACCATCAGAATCACGGTTCGTTGCGGGGCGCGGGTGCGGTGGACGATCCCCTTGGGAACAACGAAACCCTGCCGGGGATTAAGCTCCACAATGCGGTCCTCCAGATCGATGAGCAGCTTGCCCTCGACCACATAGAAGAATTCGTCGTCCTCATCGTGCTTGTGCCAGTGGTACTCGCCTTCAATGATGCCAACCCGCACGACCGATTCGTTGACCTTGCAGAGCGTCTGGTTGAACCATTTGAATTCGCAGGCATCGGCGAGCGCCTTCTCGTCGATCACCTCCAGCGGCGGATACAGAATATTCAATCGGGTTTCGTAAGGATAATCGGCGACGGAATCGGTCATCGGGACCTCCAATTTGATTGATTCCTGGATTCTAGCAATACCCATGCTGGGGGCTTTTCGCCCCTCCCTGCCGCGGTTCCCAACTGTGTCGAAGCAACGCCGATCGGCTGCGTTCGCATCCGATGTCCTTTTCGGCGCATCCTGGGCTATCGAGCACTGCTCAAAGCCAACCACGTTTCGTCCTCGGGCCGCACCCGTGCATTCAACACCCGCTCGAACCGTATCAAAGCCACCCACTGCCCCTGGTCCTCGCCCTTCCAAACCAGATCTCCGCCCAGTTCCCTGGCAATAACCTCCGGCGGCAGATCGTGGTGCAGCCCGAAGTACCGCTCGTCCAGGGCCGTACTCTTTGAACCCAAACTCAGCAGCGGCCGCGGCGGATCGTACTTGGTCGAAAAAACCAGCGCCGCCGAGTACTTCTCCGGCTCGCCCGCGGCCCGCTCTATCTGCGCTTCGGTAAAGTCCTCCACCCGGTAAACGTCGTACGGCTTCTTGAGATACCCTAGCTCCGGCCGCGTCAGCTCATCGGTCATCGGCCACGCGGAAAGCACCGTCGCTCCGGGATACCGCTTGTTTAGCTGGGCAATCCCCGCCAAATGCAGCCGCACCACGTGCGCGTAGGCCAGGTTGTCCTCCGGAGCAAACCCGTATGGCGGATTGACGAACAGCCCCGCCACAAACGCCGCGGCCGAGAACACCGCCAGCCCCTGCCAGAACGGAACCCGGCGGTAAAACGTCGCCACCCCCACCACCAGCACCAGCGGATACATGGGCAGCAAATACCGCGTCAACAGCGCCCCGCCCAGCACGCTGAACAGCAGCGCATTCACCAGCAGCAGCAGAAGAATCCGCCGCAACGCAGCATCGCCGATCCTCGCCCGCTCGTGCCCCTCGGCGTCCGGCCGCGGCGCCAGCAGCAGGGCCGCAAACGTCATCAGCACCGGCACAAACAGGTTCATGTGTGCCGTCAGGTGCAGCAACCGATGGCCAAAGGCCGCTAGAATCCTCACCGGCTCCAGCGTAGCCAGCGCGTTGTAGCGCAGGTACTCGGGGTTGCCGAACAGAAACCCGGTCTTCGCGTAGTGCCAGCCGTACCACGCCGCCAGCGGCAGCACGCAGCTTGAGAGCCACGCCGCCTCCCGCCAAAGCCTGAACCGCGCCGGCGGCCTGGCCCGAAATCCCTCCACCAGGCTCACCGCAGCCAGCGTCAACGGAACGGCAATCGCCGTCTCCTTGCACAGTGCTGCGGCAACAAACCACAGCGCCGCGGCCCACGGCTTGCGGTCCCGATCCGGCAACGCATACACCAGCCCCCATAGCGTGCACGCCGCAGCAAAAATGTCTGCGTGCGCCAGCGTGCTCTGCGCAAACCATATCGGGTAAAGCCCGGTAAGAACCACGGTCCAGAAAGCCACCGCGCCCACGCCCACCAGCCGCATGGCCAGCCGCCACACCGCCAGCAGTGCCAGCGCCGCCACCATCAGCACGGCCTCCCGCGTGACCTCGGGATAAAAGCCTGAGAGCTTCCACCACAGGGCCAGGTAGATGCTGGCGAGTGGCGGGTGCGAGTTGGCCGTCGTC
>DASWZM010000196.1:0-2885 GCA_036404455.1 Occallatibacter sp.
GTGGAAAACTTTAGGGTACGTTACTCGTTTTTCTGGTTGCAGATGGGAAACTTTGGTGAAGACCTGCGCATGGAGCGGCTAGCCCGCGGCGTTGCGCTGGAACAAATCACGGCGGTCACCAAAATCAGCCAACATCACCTCGTTGCGCTGGAGCAGGAGCGGTTTCGCCTCCTGCCCGGCGGCATTCTTTCCAAGGGCATCGTGCGCGGTTACGCCGCAGCCCTGGGCCTTGACCAGCATGCCTGGACCGAGCGCTATCTCAAAGCCTATGTCGCCTCCGGCCAGGTGATCGACGACGACAACAGTTGGACAGCCTTCGCCACCAACGTAGGCAAAGCCCGCATGCTGCGCCGCGACGCCATTGAGCTCCGTCTGCGCTGGGCCGGCGCCATCCTGCTGCTGCTGGTCGTCGCCGCAGCGGCCTGGTTCACCATCCGCTACCTCGGTGTCCGTGCCGGGTGGTGGCCCACCCTGCTGCCCGTGCAGCAAGCCCACGCCGCCCAGGTTGCATTCTCCTCGGCCCACCACCTGCTTTCCCGCATTCTCTCCTGGCTCAACGGCTGATCCTCGCCGGGGGAGCAATCGTTGGCGGCACTGGCTTTCTCGCCCGGACCTCGCAGGGCGCGGAATTGCGGCTCAAATCGCCTGGAGCACCCTTGAGCCCCTGCCACGCCCCGTTCGCCCGGGAGTCTTTGCCCCCGGCCGCCCCCGGCGATTACCATCAATGGGTGCACCCGCTGGCTCAGGCCTGCCGGTGCTGGCGTGTCTCACCGATGCGGGTGAGTTGCGGGTTGCGGAGAGAATCTTCCCGCTCTCCGCGCCGGCTCATCCACTCGAAAGCAGTCATCGCGGCAGGCCACCAACCTGAATCCCTTCAATGGGGAGGAGTTCGAATTTGAGCGATCGTTTCTTGTTTACCTCCGAGTCAGTCACCGAAGGCCATCCCGACAAAATTGCCGACCAGGTCTCTGACGCCATCCTCGACGCGTGCCTGGAGCAGGACCCCTACAGCCGTGTCGCCGCCGAAACCCTGACGGCCACCGGACTGGTGGTCATCGCCGGTGAAATCACCACCAAGGCCTACGTAGACTTCCAGAGCCTGGTCCGCGGTGTGGTTGCCTCCATCGGCTACGACAACGCCCTCTACGGCTTCGACTCCAACACCTGCGCCGTCATCTCCAGCATCAACAAGCAGTCCGGCGACATCGCCCAGGGCGTTGACACCGGCGGCGCCGGGGATCAGGGCATGATGTTCGGCTACGCCTCCAACGAAACCCCCGAGCTGATGCCCGCCCCCATCTCGCTGGCCCACAAGCTCACCCGCCAGTTGACGCACGTTCGCAAGAGCGGCAAGCTGCCCTACCTGCGCCCCGACGGCAAGAGCCAGGTCACCGTCGAGTACGACGAAAACGGCAAGCCCGCCCGCATCGACGCCGTGGTCATCTCCACCCAGCACTCCGAGAGCGTCGGCAATGAGGAGCTGCATGCCGACATCCTCAAGTACGTGATCCAGGCCGTGCTGCCCGCCGCGTGGCTCGACGAGCACACCAAGTACCACATCAACCCCACCGGCCGTTTCGTCATTGGCGGACCCATGGGAGACACCGGCCTCACCGGCCGCAAGATCATCGTGGACAGCTACGGCGGCATGGGCCGCCACGGCGGCGGAGCTTTTTCAGGTAAGGACCCGACCAAGGTGGACCGTTCCGCGGCCTACATGGCCCGCTACATCGCCAAGAACATCGTGGCCGCGGGCCTGGCCGATCGCGCCGAAGTGGCGCTGGCCTACGCCATCGGCGTAGCCGAGCCGGTCAGCGTGCGCATCGACACCTTCGGCACCGGCAAGGTCGGCGAGGCCAAGCTCACCGAGCTGGTCCGCAAGAACTTCTCGCTCACGCCCAAGGGCATCATCGAGAGCCTCAACCTGCGCCGCCCCATCTACCAGAAGACCGCCGCCTACGGCCACTTTGGCCGCAACGAGCCGGAGTTCACCTGGGAAGCCACCGACAAGGCCGCCACCCTCGCCGAACAGGCCGGCATCGCCGCCGCCGCCAAATAACTCTCCACGCAAATCCAACAAAAGCGGAATGGGACCCATCGCCCGATGGGTCCCATTCCTATTTGCCGCAGCTCTCTCCATGACAGTCCCTCGCACCAAGCCGCGAACGCGCCTCTCAGCGACTCAATGCGAGGCTCGGCGATTTAGCGTGAAGCCAGGACTCTCCAGGTGCAATGGGCGTTTCAGGGGAGTAATCCGTCCTGTCGGACTAAAATGGTCAATTCTGGGTGTTGGGCGGCTGACAACCTCACCCATGCTGATTCGCCGGTATCTCGGTTCACGGCGGCGGGTGGCCCTGGTCTCATACCGCGCATTATCAAGTTGAGGGTGCCCCCGGTCCCTCGCCTTTGGGGACCGGGGAAGGGGAATCAAGCTGTCTGTTGCGCATCCACGCAGGCAGTTGCCAGCCTCTCTCGCAGGCCGTCCACTCCGATTCGATTTCAACGGTTCCGTGCATGCCCGTTTGATAATGGCGATAGCTTGACCAGAGCCACTCCTCGGGCTTGGTAACGAGGCCGCGCTTGACCGGATTACGATGAATGTAGCGCAACTTCTCCACGAACTTCTTGTGCGATGAGACGTTGAAATCGTAATAATGCGCCTGCCAGAAGGGTCTTTCGCGGCTGCGCATCGAAACCGACAGCTTGAGGGCCTGAACGGTTCTGGATAAAAGCCCGCGCGCTGGCTCATTGACCAACAGATGCACGTGCTCCGGCATGACCACGTAACCAGCGACTGCAAAGAGATAACGCAGCCGAACGCGCTCCAACGCATCCTCAAAAAGCTCCATCGCCGCGACCGTCGATAGGTATGGCCGACGCCGGAA
>DASWZM010000197.1:0-5762 GCA_036404455.1 Occallatibacter sp.
GCGGCGCATAATGTGAGTTGAATAGGGCGCGATAGCCCGGAAGCAAGGGTGGCGAGCTCCACCATGCGAAGCACAGGTCAAGGATGCTGCGCACAGGCAGGCGCGCAAGGAGGGGCCTTGTCTCCCGGAATGTGGTAAACAAACATCCCTCGGACACCGAAGGAACGGCCTAACTCCTTTAACGTCTAATCTCTGCAAATAACTCGTTTCGAATCAATGAGTTGGAGCGAGATCCCTGTCGTAACCCGCTGAAAACAAGGCGTTTCTTTAAAGAGTGTTCAGAGACGGGGGAGGGGGGGGGAGGTTACTCATGCGTTAACTGGGCGGCAATCCCCTGTTGCTTGCGCTCTCCCGGCGATGCAGACCCTCTGCCCCCGTGCCGGCGCTGCCCGCGAGTTCTTGGACAGGTTCTGAGTGTTTTTTCATTAAGAAAAGCCCACCTTGCATGTCGCTTGGAATGCCAGGAAAACTGGAGAACCGCTCTACCCCTCCCCTGCGACGGCCCCTGATTCCCGCCACCCACCCAGGGCCATCCCCAGGGGCGACGGCCATTTCCCCGGAACATTTTTCTACTTTCTGATCAATTTAGACCATCCAATCCTTTCCCAATCGGGTAATAAATGCATCATCGGGAGTGGCGAGGCAAGGGTTCGTTTTGTGTTCGAGGTTCTTGTTCCCAAAGAGTTGAATGAGGATTCACGTTTGGTCCCCTGATTGCAGCGTCGTATCCCAAAGGAAAGTGCAGGTCCAGCCGGCGGTTTGACCCGCCGGGCGGAGAGTTTGGCGGGAAACGCTGGAACAGGCTCATTGTTCTGCCGATAAAACTCTCAGAAGGGGGGAATCAAAGTGGCTAGCCAAGTTCTCAAACAGGCCGAAGCTGAAGCATTTAGGGCCTCTATAACCACTGACGCTTGTTCCCTGCCCGAATTGGCGTCTTCCCTGTGCGAAGACTCTGCTTTCACCAAAGAAGCGGACGGCCTGTATATATCGACTGCGCAAGGCCTCAAGGGCGCGAAAGCCGCCATGATGGCAATTGGCCTGGAAGCCGCAGCGGCATTCTTCCTCTACGCCGTCTGGCAGGCTTGGCGCATCCTACGGTAGCCAGGCTGTCTGATCGCTTTGCCTCCAGATTCGCGGCATGCTCCTCCGTCCACTCCGGCAAAGTCTCCTGCGTATAGGTCACCATCCCCGTCTTCCAGCCGCCTGATCTCTGATCTCTGACCCCTGATCCGCCGGTGAGTCCCCAGCGATGCCCCGGCCCTGAAGGGTACCCCGGCCCCCCACTTCGTCGCTGGGGTGGCCGATCTCTGTCTTGCTACAATCGAAAGGGCCCAAATACCGCCGATTTTCAGCAGCATTCATGAGCAAGCCGTTCGACCAAGGACCGATGACCCTCCGCCTCTTCAACACCCTTTCAGGACAAATCGACGAACTCGTCCCCATGGACGGCCAGGCCCTCCGCATGTACGCCTGCGGACCTACGGTCTATGATTATGGCCACATCGGCAACTTCCGTACCTTCTTGCAGATAGACGTCCTGCGCCGCTTCCTCAAGCTCACCGGAACCGCCGTCCGCCACGTCATGAACATCACCGACGTCGACGACCGCATCATCCACAACGCCGCCGCCCTCGGCATCTCCATCGGCGAGTACACCGCCCGCTTCGAGCAGGCCTTTTTTGAGGATTTGGAATCCCTGCGCGTGGATCGCCCCGAAATCATCGCCCGCGCCACCGAGCACATTCCCCGCATGGTCTCGCTTGTCCAGAGACTCGCCGCTGCCGGCGCCGCCTACCAGACCGAAGAAGGCTCCTGGTACTTCCGCCTCGCCGCCTTCCCCGAATACGGCAAGCTGAGTAAAAAGGACTTGAGCGGCATGGAAGACGGCGCCCGCGTCGATCTGGACGAGTACGAAAAGGACTCCGCTCGCGACTTCGCCCTCTGGAAAGCCGCCAAGCCCGGCGAAACCTTCTGGGATACCGCCATCGGCCGCGGCCGCCCCGGCTGGCACATCGAGTGCTCCGCCATGGCCATGGAGTACCTCGGCGACAGCTTCGACTTCCACGCCGGCGGCGAAGACCTGATGTTCCCGCACCATGAGAACGAGATCGCCCAGAGCGAGAGCGCGACACATAAGCCCTTTGTCCGCCATTGGATGCATGTCCGCTTCCTGCTTGTGGACGGGCGCAAGATGTCCAAGAGCGAGGGCAACTTCTTTACCCTCCGCGACCTGCTCCTCAAGGGTTACAAGGCCTCGGCCATCCGCCTCGCGCTGATCTCGGTGCCCTACCGCCACCAGCTCAACTTCACCTTCGACGGCCTCATTGAAGCCGGCAACGCGATCGAACGCCTCCGCACCTTCCACCAGCGCCTCGTCCAGGGCAACTTTCTCCCCGGCGCAAACTCCGCGCTCCAGGCCGCAGCTAAAACAGCGCAAGCAGACTACTTGGCCGCGCTGGCCAACGATCTGAACACCGCCGAAGCCCGCGCCCCCATCTTCGACCTCATCCGCGCCGCCAACACGTCCATCGACCAGGGGCAGCTTTTTGTTGAAGATCGGGACGCGATTCTCGCCGTTCTGGCCGGTTTTGACGCGGTCTTCGACGTGATCGAGGACCATGACGCCGAGCCCACGCGCCGCGCCCTCGAATGGGCCGCGCAGTCCGGCCGCCTCGCCGACGTGGCCCCCGAACTGCTTGCCCGTCAATCGCTTACCGATCAGGCCATCGACGCCCTGGTAGCCGAGCGCACTCAGGCCAAGAAGCAGCGCAACTTCGCCCGCGCCGACCAGATTCGCAACGAGTTAGCGGAGAAGGGCATCGTGATTGAAGACTCGAAGGACGGCGTCCGCTGGAAGCGGAAATAGCCCGAGATGGTTTTGGAGTGCCGATGGAATTCGAAGTTGATTTAGAGCTAGAGGAAGATGGCCGCTGGATCGGGGCAGTTGCGCGTCTGCCCGGAGTGCTGGCCTACGGCCCAACCCCTGAAGAGGCGCAAGCGAAGGCCAAAGCCCTGGCGCAAGAGGTCGTTCAAGAACAAACCCCGAATTGAGGAGATTCACCCCATGGAACCTAACGAAGCCCAGGAATTGCAGGAACAGCAGGAGCACGGCAGCGAATCGGCCCTGCGCCCGGTCGCCTTCACCATGAGCGTGGTGGCCGTGCTGGTCGCCGTCACCACCGTGCTCGGCCATCGCACCCACACCGAGGCCGTGCTCGACCAGAACAAGGCCACCGACCAGTGGAACGAATACCAGGCGCACAAAATCCGCTCCAACGACACCGCCCTGACCTCCGATCTGCTCGGCGTGGTGACCATTGCCGACAAGGACGCCGCCAAAAAGATCGCCAAGTCCTATGCCGACCACCAGGCCAAGTGGGCCGATGAGTTGAAAGACGACAAGGAGAAGGCCGAGGCGCTCGAAACCAAGGTGGAGCAGGCCGAGGCCCGCGCCAACCGCTTCGATCTCGGCGAGGCCCTGCTGGAGATCGGCCTGGTTATCACTTCGGTTACTCTCCTCACCCGCACCCGCATGTATTGGTATCTGGGCATCTTATTCTCCCTCGCCGGAATTGCCTCCGCGGCTTCGGTCCTCTTTCTCAAATAGATCGTCCCGATACCGCCGTAGAGTTGCGCGGGCGCTGGCTTCCTTGAGCGCCCGCTATGGTAGACTGACCGCGCTATGAAAGCCCGCGCGTTTGCCGCTCTCATTATCCTGGGCGCCGCCCTGCTTCTGGCTCAGTCACCCTCCTCCGCCCCCGCAACCCAGACCCACTCAAGCGAAATCGGCTTCACCTACAGCTTACCGGCGGACTGGGAAGTCGTGGACGCCGGGCAGTCGCTCCCGGCTGTGAAACAGAAGGTGGAGAATGAGGCCGCCAGCGAGGACGAGAAGAAAGGCGCCGCCTGCATCCAGGTCGCTCTCACCGCCCGGCACGGGACCCCTGCCTCCGTCGTGGTGGTTGTGGCGTTGCCATTCGACTGCTTCGGGCAGCAAATGACCGGCAAGGACCTTCCCGGCTTTGCCTCCGGCGCCTCGGAGGGCCTTAAGAGCACCTTCGATATCACTGAGCCGCTCAACGGCTCCTACTCGCTGGGCACACACACGGTTTGGATCGAACGAACCAAGGGCACTCTCAAAGGCCACCCCGAGGTCCAGTACAAAGTGGAAACAGTTTGCAGCATCCTCAAGAAAGGCGCCGTCTGTTGGATGGCCATGCTTGCCGACAATGCCGCACTGCAGACCTTCGAACACGGGGCTGTGACGCTGGACGGCGAAGCCCCTGCCGCCCTTGTTCCGGCTGACGCCCTCGTGAAAAGCCCTCCTGAGGTTATCGGAAAGTAAACCCCGGTCTACTCCCCCGGCATTTGCTCCAGTTCCTCGATAGGCCTCGGCCTGGCCTTCACCTGCGCGGTGGTAAGCAGAAAGACGGCCACCACGATGCCGGCCATTCCCGCAAACTCCGCGGGCTCCGGCCGTTCGTGGAGAAGGAAGATTCCCAACAGCACCGCCACCACTGGATTGACGTAGGCATACGACGCGACTTTGCCCACCGGCACATGCTCGATCAGGTAGATATAACCCGTGTATCCCAGCAGCGACCCGCCTGTAACGAGATACGCCAGCGACCCCACCGCCGCGCCGTTCACGTGGAACTGGGGCCATTGGCCCAGCGCCGTGCCCACTGCAGTACTGAATGCGCCCGCCGCCAGCATCTGCCACGCCGCAGCCACAAAGCTGTTCACCTTGAGCCGTGCGCGGCGCGAGAGTACGCTGCCTACGGCCCAGCACAGCGCTCCGGCGAGCAACGCCCCCAGGGCCAAAAGGAGAGTGCGGTCCCCGGCTAGGCCAGTGCGCAGTGAGGGCCAAACCAGCGCGGCCAGTCCGGCAAAGCCCAGCGCCATTCCCAGCCAGCCGCGCGCCGGCAGCGGTTCGCCGCCCGGCAGCAGCATCTCGATCAACGCCACATAAAGCGGAATCACCGCCAGCACCAGCGACGCCAGTCCGCTGGGAACGGTCCGCTCTGCATAGACCAGGCCAACATTGCCGCCGGCCAGCAGCAGCAGCCCGATCAGGCCAAGCGTCAGCATCGTCTTCGGCGGCCAGGCGAGGCGCAGCCCGCGCCGGCGGCACCAGCCCAGCAGAATCGCCCCGGCAATCAGAAACCGCGTCCCAGCCAGCAGCAGCGCAGGCATCTCCGCCGCTCCAATACGGATTGCGGTATAAGTGGAGCCCCAGAAGAAGTAGACGCTGGCAAAGGCTAGAACGATGGAGGCCGTCGTGGCCGCTTTCTGCTTCGGATGGGCTGATTGGAACACGGGATTCGCCATGGAGATGATTCCATCCTAGCCTGAGTTGGATTCAGCCGCCTCCCGGTTCTTGCGGCATTCTCACGGGTACTTGCGCTGCTAGGCGTCGCCGAGAACCTATACAGAAGATGCAAAGATGTTCTATCCTCAATCCAACGGGACTCCTATGCACAGGCGCACTTCCAACGCGACGCTGCTTGCACCAGCCACCAGGCGCTGGTCGCGGTCGCGCGACCGCAGCATCTGCCCACGGCGGCATCTGCGCGTGCTGCCCACCCGCACTCGACCTAGCCTCTTCGCAAGCGACTAGCAGCCGTCCCGCGAAGCTCAAGGATTGCCCTTCGCCGCCTGCCTCTTATCGCCCAGCCGGGTCTGCAGAACTGGATGATCCCACCCACTGGGGTCCCGGGCCGTGCCGCATTCACGGCCACACAATCGAATCTGCCGAGGAG
>DASWZM010000198.1:0-1893 GCA_036404455.1 Occallatibacter sp.
GGTGGCCAACTACACTCCCATCGCGCAGGTGGCCGACAAGGAGCGTATTCTTTACCGCACCGGGATCTATGGCAAGGCGAGCTACGCCATCACCCGTCAAGGCATTCCGCTGGACACTCCGGTGGTGGTCATCCCGGAGCCTGTGGACCGCAGCCTGTTTCAGGCCCAGCGCGTCATCGGCCTCATCTACCTGGCTATCGGCATCTACGTCCTTTTCCGCCGCTGGACGGCCCCCCGCGCCACCCACTTCTACCTCTTCTGCCTCGTCTCTTTTGCTCTCTTCACCCTGAAATATACGGGCAAACTGGACCCGCTGGACTGGACCGTCTTCTGGTTGAACGTGGCGGCTGAATCGCTGCAGCCGGCGCTCTTCCTCCACTTTGCGCTTAGTTTCCCCGAGGAGCGGTTCAAGAACGTCCGCCGCCGCCGCTGGCTGTTGCCGCTGGTCTACGCGCCGGGCGCGGGACTGCTCGGTCTCTGGGTCTGGACCATTGGAACAAGGCAGCCGACCGGCTTGCTCCTCCATGGGCTCAACAAGTTCGCAACCCTATACGACGCTGCATTTTACGTGCTGGCAGCTCTGCTCTTTGTGCGCAGTTACACCCAGGCCAACACGCCTTTGCAGCGGCAGCAGTTGAAATGGGTCACTCGCGGCGCGCTGCTGGCCGTTGGCCCCTTTGCGCTTTACGCCATCTTCTTCCTCTTCGACTATCGCATCTCCAGCTTCCTCGGTAACCTGGCCGGACTGTCGATGGTATTCCTTCCGCTCACCTTCAGTTGGGCCATCGTCCGCTACCGGCTGATGGACACCGACCTGATCTTCAAGCGCGGCGTGGCCTACACGCTGGCCACCGCCCTGCTGCTTGGCGCCTACTTCGGCATCATCGCCTTGATCGCTCTGGTGGTCCACACCCGCCTGCCCGACACCGTGCGCGAGTGGGGCCTGGTGCTCAGCATTCTGGTAACAGCGGCACTCTTCGAACCCCTCAAGCGCAGGATTCAGGGCTGGGTGGACCGGGCCTTCGACCGCCAGCGGTACGACTACCGCAAGGCGCTGATCGATTTCGGCCGCGGCCTCAGTTCGGAGACCGATCTCGAGGCTCTGCTCGAATCCATCGTCGAGCGGCTGCCGAGCACGCTGCTCGTGGCCCGCGTTGCGGTCTTCATGGCCGACGGCTCCGGCGGACTGCGCCTGGCGGCCGCGCACGGCCTGCCCGCCGAGGCCGGCTCTGCCCAGGACCGGCTTGCCCTGGGCTTCCTGGACTTCG
This sequence comes from Occallatibacter sp., assembly GCA_036404455.1. Lineage (GTDB taxonomy): Bacteria > Acidobacteriota > Terriglobia > Terriglobales > Acidobacteriaceae > Telmatobacter. Next base: position 1,269 of record DASWZM010000198.1, read on the forward strand.
ACCAGGCGCAAGACCACTCCCACATCTTTTTCGAAAACGCTCAGCAGGCCCTCCACCTGCCCCCGGACCAGCAGCGCACCGCCGCATTGCTCGACCTCAACTACTATCTGCCCTGCCGCGTAGCCCAATCCCCAGGCCAGCCGCAGGCCGGCCAAGCCGGTCCCGATGGGCCGGCAGCCACGCGCACCATTGCCGTCATCGGCCTGGGCCGCACCATCGGCGGCGACTTCCTCTCCAGCGAAGACGTCGAACTGCTCGAGTCCCTCGCCAGCTACATCGGCATCGCCCTCCAGAACGCCAGCCTTTACGCCCGCCTCGAAGAAAAAATCGGCGAATTCGAGCGCCTGAAGGAGTTCAACGAGAACATCGTCGAGTCCATCAACGTGGGCATCCTGGCCATCGATCTCGACGACCGCATCGAAAGCTGGAACGCGCAGATGGAGGCCATGTACGCCCTCAGCCGCGCCGAGGCCCTTGGCCAACCGCTCCAAAACGTCTTTCCGCCTGAGTTCATTGAGGCGCTGGAGGGCTTCCGCAACGAGCAGGGCGTGCATCACCTGTACAAGTTCCGGCTTACCACCCGGGCCGGCGAACAGCGCACGGCCAACATCGCCATCGCGCCCCT
>DASWZM010000199.1:0-2013 GCA_036404455.1 Occallatibacter sp.
GAGAAGGGCGTGCAGTACGCCCGCCACTGCGAGGGCTGCCACAACCCGGTCGCGCTGCTCAGCGGCGACCTGTCGCAGGGGATGCCCAAAAAACGCCCCTTCGAGGACGAGGGAATCACCTGTTCTACCTGCCACTCCATCCAATCGACGGACACCACCGGAACCGGCAGCTACGTCATGGGCATTCCAGCCGCGCTGGTGGATGAAGCCGGTGTTCCCATTGCGCACCCCGTCTCCGACGCCGAAATCCTGGCCCATCTCGACCGCCATTCCAAGGCCGTGATGCGCCCCCTCTACCAGACCGCCGAATTCTGCGCCGCCTGCCACAAGGCCGCCATCCCCCGCTCCCTCGACGACTACAAATGGCTCCGGGCTATCTCCCTCTACGACGAGTGGCAGGGCGCCAGCTTCACCAAGCAGTCCCCCCTCCCCTTCTATCGCAAGGACTCGGTCTCCACCTGCCAGACCTGCCACATGGTCCGCGAGCCGCTTCCCACCGGCGCCATCGACCCCGGCGCCAAGGACGGCAAGCTCGTCTCCCACCGCTGGCTGGGCGGCAATACTCTAATCCCCCAGTACTACAAATACGATGAGCAGGCCGAGAAGCTCGTAGCCTTCCTCAAGAACGCCTCGGACGGCAAGGGCGTCTTCAACGTAGATATCTTCGCCCTCGAGAAAGAAAACGCCGCCGCCACCGCGACCGAATCGGGGTCCCCCACGACAGGTCTTCGTCGTGGGGGTGGTGATCAGGTCCTCGTCGCGCCCCTCGGCCTCGCCAGCTTCTCGCTCGCCCCCGGCGAAACCCTGGTCGCCGGCGTCGTCATCCAGAACAAGGGCATCGGCCACTCCTTCATCCCCGAGCAGCGCGATTTCTACGAAGCCTGGGTCGACTTCACTGTCAAGGACGGCTCCGGCAAAACCCTCGTCGAGAGCGGCTTCATCCAGCCCGACGGCAATCTCGACCCCTCCGCCCACTCCTTCACCAATCGCCTGGTCAACGTCAAGGGCGAGCTCAACGATCTCCACCAGATCTGGCACAACCGCGTCCTCGCCTACAACAACACCATCCAGTCCGGCCGCTCCCAACTTGTCCGCTACCGCTTCCGTTTGCCCAAAGACATAACTGGCCAAGTCTCCCTCACCGCCACCGTCCGCTATCGCCGCTTCAACCAGCACTTTATCGACTACGCGATAACTCAGACGGGCCAGAAAGAGCCGAAGCCATATCCCATGCCCATCGTCGACATGGCCTCCGAAACAAAGACCTTCAACATCGGCGAAAACGCGCCCCAGCCGTCCGCGCCTGACGAGAATAAGGAATGGATGCGCTGGAACAACTACGGCATCGGCCTGCTCGACGCCCAGCAGTATCAGGCCTCTGTCCACGCCTTTGAGCGTGTCGCCGCCCTCCGCCCCGACTACGCCGACGCCTTCACCAACATGGCCATTGTTGAAATCTCCTGGGAAAAATACGACGACGCCAAATCCAACCTGGCCAAGGCTCTCACCCTCCTGCCCGGCGATCCACGCGCCCTCTATTACCGCGCCATCGTCGAGCGCAACGCCGGCCAGATTGCCGCAGCCATCGCCGATCTGGAAGCCATGCTGGCCAAGTATCCCCGCTCCCGCGACGGCCTCCGCGAGTTAGGCTTCAGTTACTTCCAGCAGCACGACTACCCGCGATCCCGCGACATCTACGTCCGCCTGCAAGCCGTCGATCCCGACGACCTCGCCGCCCACTATCAGCTCGCCATCCTCTACCGCCGCCTTGGCGACAAAGCAAAGGCCGCCATCGAGTCCGCAAAATTCGCCGACCAGAAAGACGACCCCACCGCCTCGACCTATGCGCTGGAATTCCTCCGCAAGCACCCCGAAGTCGCCAGCGAATCCGTAGTCTGGCACACCCACGACCTGACCGGCGACAAGCCCAAAGAGCCCCAGAGGATCGAATACAAATACATCCCCGGCGCGGGAGATTAGTCACCCCATCACAAAACTGGGTGCCCCACCCTT
>DASWZM010000200.1:0-8875 GCA_036404455.1 Occallatibacter sp.
AGCTCGATATTGCCGCCGGGGATGAAGTTGACGCCCTTGCCGTTGTCGATGTTCCAGGTGTCGGTGCGGGCGGGGGCGATTTGGCGGACGATGTCGGTGCGGACTACCTGGAAGAGCCCGGTGTAGGTGGTGACCAGCGGGACAGCCCAGGCGGGCTGTTTGGCCTGGGTGGCGGAGGTGCGGGCCGACCACCAGGCGTAGAAATTACCCGAGGCGTGAGGAGTTGGAGCGGTTGTGACGGGGGCGTCCTGAGCGCAAACACTCACCGAGGCCAGCAGGAGAAGCAGGGAAAGGGGAAGACTCTTCATTACGGTTCCATGAGCATGAAGGGCATAGGCGAGGCTGGCAACGGTCGATGGTATGAGGTTTTTCTCCATCCGCGGGTGGAGGCGCGTCAGCGAGACGGCGAACCGGCGCTGAGGAGGTTGGCGAGGAGGCGGTAGGCGCCGGGGACCAGTTCGGGAAGCTGGCGATGAAGGGCGAAGGCGACGTAGATGTAGGTTCCCTTGCCGGGATGGGCGACGAGGAGGCCGCCGCGCTGGGGGTCCTGGCCGGGGTCGGCGGTTTCAGTGAGGGCGGTGTAGGCGGGGTCCCAGGATTCGAGGAAGGAGTGGCCGCGCTCTTCGACCCAGCCGTCAAAGTCGGCGGGGGTGATGGCGTTGGGTGAGGCGAGGAGGGGGTTGGCGGGGTTAAGGAGCTTGACGGGGGCAGATTCGTCGACGACACGCTCGGCGTGGCCCATGGAGAGCGGGAGCGGGGCGGGGAAGTTGCCGCTCTGGTAGAGGACGAGGAGGGTTCCGCCGCGCTGAACGAACTGCTGCAGGCGCGGCTGGGCGCGGGCGAGTTCGGAACGCGCGGAGTAGGCGCGGATGCCGATGACGAGGACGTTCCACGCGGAGAGGTCGGCGGAGGTGAGTTCGGCGGCGGTGAGCAGGTGCGGGGCGACGCCGAGGGCTTCGATGGCGTCCGGGACCAGGTCGCCGGTGCCCATGATGTAGCCGACGCGGAGGCCGGGCGCCAGCTTGACGTCGACCTTGCGGGTGAGCAACTGGGCGGGCTTGTAGAGGTTGTAAGGGCGCAGGCCGGGGTAGCCGACGCTCTGCCAGCCGGTTTGGTAGTTGCGCCCGCCGGAGTGGGCGACGGCCTGGAGGGTGTAGGCGCCGGTTTCTGTAGCGGCTGGGGTCACCGAGAACAGGATGGGCTCGGTGTCGCCGGCGGCGGCTAAATGGAACGGCGCCGTAGCCGGTTCGGAGCGCCAACCGGCAGGCAGGTTCAGATCGACCGTGCCTTCAGCGGCGGATTGCGCATGGACGGTGACGCGGACGGGGAGGGCCGAGCCGTCGAGAGGGAGAATGCGGGCTTCGGGGTCGATGCGGACGCCGATGGCGGGGGTGACGATGAGCGGCTCATAGATGCCGCCGGGGCCGAGGACGCGCTGCATGGTCTGAACGACCTGTCCGAGACGGATGGGAAGGCCGTCGAAGGTGAACTCGGCCCAGGCGGCGAGCGGCCAAGGGGCGAAGGAACGCTCGCGATACTCGGGGCTGGTGAGGTCGTAGTAAGGCTGCTCGATGTTGGGGCGGGTGAAGTAGGGCTGGGTTGGCTGGGCGTCGCCGGGGACGTGGATGCGGAAGATGGAGTCGGCGGCGGAGGCGGTTGCCGATGTGCTGACTGCTTCGCCGTGTTGCCATGGGCTGCCCGTTTGGCTGTCGAGCCAGGTTTTCTGGAGGCTAGCTTCCGGCGCGGCGTGAGCGGTGTGAATGCGAACATTGAACTCTTCGCCGGGTGTGACGCTGCGGGGGGTCTCGTCGGGGCCACCGCCTCTGGGGCCGCCACCGTCCTGGGCATTGGTGGATTTGGTGGTGAAGGCGATGAGGTCGAGGCCGAGGAGATTTTTGAGGGCGGACTGGAACTGGTCGATCTTGGCGTCAAGTTCGAAGAGCAGGCTGGCCTGGGCCTGTGGGTCCAGATTGCCGGCAGCGACTTTTGCGCGCAGGTTGAGGGCTTGGCGGTAAGTGGGGGTCAGCCTGTGGGCGGCGGCGGTTCCGTCCAGGCCGCGACGTTCGCTCTCGAAGTGCTCCAGGCCGGCGTCGAGCTGTTGGAGGCTTTGGGAGAGCCACGCAGGCGGGTTGGGGCCGGCGAGGCGCGAGAGGCCTGCGATTGTGGTGTCGATGGCGACGCGGCTGTTGTGGAAGAGGCCGTTGTTGGACTTTGCGGCGTTGGCGGCTTTGGCGGCGGCTTGCGAAGCAACGGCCCAGAGGTGATAACTGGTGGTTGCGGGACCGCTGAGGGTGGGGTTGGCGCCGCCGTTCTGGGATTTCTGCTGGCCCCAGCCTTCCCTGGCGATCTGGACGTAGCTGCGGCCGAGGACGGAGTCACGCGTGCCGACAGAGATGGTGATGTCGGTGGAGGGGACGCCGGTCGTGATCTCGCCGGTGACGTAGTTCTTGAACTTTGCCGGGGCCCATTTGCCGGTGGCGTAGTCAAACATGCCCTGGTCGGTGACAGGGGCGAAGGGGACCATGGAATAGACGGCCAAAGGCTGCCAGGGCTGGAGACCGTCTTTGAGCTGCTCGGGGAAGATTTTGGGGTCGGCGGCGGCTTTGAAGACTTCCTGGGCGATTTCGCCGGAGACCTGGTGGTGGCCGTGGCCGTCGGTAATGCCGCCGACAAAGGTGGAGACGATGATCTGGGGGCGTTCGCGGCGGACGGCGAGGACGGCGTCGTAGAGGACGCGGTCGTGGCCCCATCGGGAGAAGGATTCCTCTTGAGTTTTAGAGAAGCCGAAGTCGATCTCGGTGCCCCAGAGCTGCTTTGCGCCGTAGAACTCACCGGCCTTGAGGAGCTCGTTGGTGCGGATGAGACCGAGGGCGTCGTAGCTTTCGGCGGACATGGCGTTCTGGCCACCTTCGCCGCGGGTGAGGGTGAGGAGCGTGCAGCGAACGCCGAGGCCGCGGGAGAGGTAAGTGAGCAGGGCGCCATCCTCGTCGTCGGGGTGGGCGACGATCATCATGACGCTGGCGGTGGTGGAGAGGCGGCGGAGCGATTGCTCGAGGGCGGCCTGGCCGCGGTCTTCGCCGATGGGGAGGGCAATATCGCTGGGTTCGCCGGAGGGGTGCTCGGCGGGTTCGGGCGAGACAGCGGGGACGGGCGGCTGGGCAGACTGTTGCGCTGGCAGGCGGACGAAGAGAGCGCCTGCAAGAACCAGGCCGGCAAGGGCCGTGCCCGCTGCGGCCCGGAGATGTTTATCAGCGAGGAACATACTTTCCGTCAGTGTACAATCCGGGGAGCGCAACAGGCTCATGGCAGACTCCAAGACTATTTCCGGCAGCAGCGGCGCGCTCGAGCGGCGCATCGGGTTGCGCGCCGCGGTCGCCCTGAATATGTTGGAGATGATCGGGGTGGGGCCGTTCATTACGCTGCCGCTGGTGATTGCGGCGGCGGGGTTCCGGCTTTCGGTTTGGGCCTGGGTACTGGGCGCGGCGATTGCCATGGCCGATGGGCTGGTGTGGGCGGAACTGGGGGCGGCGTTTCCGCGGGCGGGGGGCTCCTATGCTTTTCTCCGGGAGATCTACGGCCCACATGGCGCGGGGAACTGGCTGAGCTTTCTTTATGTGTGGCAGTTGAGCTTCTCTGCGCCGCTTTCGATCGCTTCGGGGTGCATCGGGCTTTCGAGCTTTCTGGCGTGGTTCTGGCCGGGGCTGGATGGGACTCCGATTGCTGCCTGGCCGGCGCTGCACTACGCGAATTTTGCCGCTGCGGGCGCTTGCCTGCTGGTGACGGCGCTCTTGTACCGGAATTTGAGCCAGGTGACGCGCCTCGCGTGGGTATTGTTTGCCGGGGTGATGGCGGCGATTGCGGGGGTGATCGTCTCCGGATTTGCCCATGCGGCGGCGACAGGGGGCTGGCAGATGCCGGTTGGGCCGGCGCAATCCGTGGCGGTGGCGCTGGGCGGGCTGGCGCAGGCGACGCTGATTACGACGTACGACTACTGGGGCTACTACAACATCTGCTTTCTGGGCAGCGAGGTGAAGAGGCCGGAGCGGACGATTCCGCGGGCGATTCTGCTGTCGGTGCTGTTTGTTTCGGCTTTTTATGTGGCCATGAACCTGGCTGCGCTGCCCGCGCTGCGCGATGCTGCCGCGAACGCTGCTGCCGGAGCGGCGGTGCGGCTGCAACTTGTGGCCCAGATTGCGCAATCGGCCTTTGGGCGCACGGCGGGGCGGCTGATGGCGGCGCTGATTGTGTGGACTGCGTTTGCGAGTGTGTTTTCGCTGCTGCTGGGGTACTCGCGCGTGCCCTATGCGGCGGCGCGGGATAGTAATTACTTTCGGTTTCTGGCGGCTGTGCATCCGCGGCACGGGATTCCGCACCGGTCGCTGGTGGCGCTGGGGGTGGTGGCCGCGGGGTTCTGCTTCTTTACGCTGACGCAGGTGATTACCATGCTGGTGGTTACGCGCATTCTGCTGCAGTTTTTTCTGCAACATGTAGGTGTGATCCTGCTTCGCGTGCAGAGGCCGGAGTTGAAGCGGCCGTTCAGGATGCCGCTTTATCCGCTGCCGCCGCTGGTGGCGATGGGGGGATTTGTGTTCATGCTGGTGAACCGCAGCCACGCGCTGAAGGGGTTGGCGGTGGCGGCGGGGATCGGGGTTTCGGGGACGCTGATTTATGCTTATCGCGCGCGGCGGCTTGGGCAATGGCCGTTTGCGGGGTGAGACGGTATAACGATCTGGCACATTGGGATGGTGGAAACCCACCCTAGCGGCAAAAACAAAGACGCCGGGCCCATAGGGCTCCCCGGTGGGGCACCCGGCACGATGAACCGGTGCCGAGGGAGGGATACCCGGATTTGAGCTACCCAGATGATGAGCGTGGAACGTATCTTGTAACGTGGGGGCGGTCTGTCGTGTCTAATAAAGGAGATCGACACTTTCCCCGTGCGAGGTCAAAACCATGCTGATTGGCAAACACAGCGATATTCCTTCGTCGGAGATTACGCCGCGCAGCGGCTACGACTGGTATATGAACCGGAGGCGCTTTTTGCGTGGGGCCGCGGCTGCTGGTGCGGCGGCGCTGGGCGCGGAGCAGGTGGCCGAGATCTTTGAGCCGCGCGTTGGGGCGCTGGCGGGGACGAAGCTGGAGACGGTGAAGAGTCCGCTGACGACGACGGGTGAGGATCTGACCAGCTTGGAGGACCTAACTCATTACAACAACTTCTACGAGTTTGGCGTGGAGAAGGATCAGCCCGCAAAGAACGCCGGCGGCCTGCCTACGCGGCCGTGGACCCTGCGCGTGGACGGGAAGGTCAAAAACCCGAAGACATTCGACATCGACACGCTGCTGAAGCTGCGGCCTCTGGAGGATCGCGTGTACCGGCATCGCTGCGTGGAGGCGTGGAGCATGGTGATTCCGTGGGTGGGGTACTCGCTTTCGGAGTTCATCAACCAGTGCGAGCCGTTGTCGACGGCGAAGTATGTGCAGTTTCTGTCTTACTGGGACAAGCACGTGGAAAAGTGGGGGAATAACACCACGATTTTCTGGCCGTACTCCGAGGGGCTGCGCATGGATGAGGCGATGCATCCGCTGGCACTACTGACGTTTGGGCTGTATGGCGAGGTGCTGCCCAACCAGAACGGCGCGCCGGTGCGGATCGTGGTGCCGTGGAAGTATGGTTTCAAGTCGGCGAAGTCGATTGTGGCGGTGCGGTTTGTGGATAAGATGCCGCCGACGACGTGGAACGAACAGGCCCCGAACGAGTATGGCTTTTATTCGAACGTGAATCCGAATGTGGACCATCCCCGCTGGAGCCAGAAGACGGAGCGGCGAATTGGGCTGCCGTTCTATGCGCAGCGGCGGACGACGCTGATGTTCAACGGCTACGGCGAGCAGGTGGCTTCGCTGTACAACGGGATGGACTTGAAGAGGAACTTCTAAAGGCAGGGAGCAGGGAAAAGTTAGCGCATGGGCGCGGAGATCATATGGCACATGCCGAGGATGCTGAGAAACAGTTGGCTTCGTTTTTGGCGAAGTACAGCGAGGAGATTATTTATCTTGGGGAGGCAATTCTTGGAGAGATGCGCAAGTTCTATCCAACGGCGATTGAACTTGTGTATGACAATTACAACGCGCTGGTGATCGGCTTCTGTCCCACGCAGCGGCCGTCGGAGGCTATCTTCTCCATTGTCCTTTATCCCAAGTGGGTGAGTTTGTTCTTTCTGCAGGCCAAGGGACTGCCCGATCCCGAGAGGATGTTGCAAGGGGGCGGGACTGTCGCGAGGCACATTGTTCTTTCATCGCCCGACATACTGCATTATCCGGCGGTGCGAGCGCTGATGAGCGAGGCGGTAGAGAGAGCGAAGGTGCCTTTCGATCCGCGCGGGGCGCGCCGGGTGATCATCCGATCGGTTTCTGCAAAGCAGAGGCCACGGCGGCCGTTCGGCAATGGCGTTGCCCGCGCGACGCGACCTGCAACCGAGAGGAAGAGAACGTCAGCCGGTGCTCGTTCGCTATGAAACGATCGACGCTGATTCTGCTCAAGACGCTGACGTGGACGGCCTGTCTGGGGCCCGCGGGGCTGCTGGCTTACCAGGCGGTGACTAACACGCTGGGGCCCGATCCCACTGCTAACATTGAGCTAACTACGGGCTATAACACGCTGTTGCTGCTGATTCTCTCGCTGGCGATTACGCCGGTGCGGAGGATTTTGCCGCGGCTGAGCTGGCTGATCAAGTTCCGGCGGCTGTTGGGACTGTTTGCGTTTTTCTATGCCACGCTGCACATGCTGACGTATGTGGCGCTCTACGCGGGGTTCGATGTGAACACGATGGTTGCCGATATTGAAAAGCGGCGGTTCATCACCATGGGCGTGGCGGCGTGGCTACTGCTGCTGCCGCTGGCGGCGACGTCGACGAACTGGTCCATTCGCAAGTTGGGAGGCAAACGCTGGAACCGACTGCACATGCTGGTGTACGTGGCTGCGGTGTGCGGAGTGATTCACTATTGGTGGCAGGTGAAGCCGGGGGTGCTGAGCCCGCTGCGGTTGACGGTGGTGCTGGGCGTGCTGCTGGCGGCCAGGCCGGTGCTCTTTTGGTGGAAGCGGAGAAGGGTGCGGGCAGTGACGGTGTAAAGCATGGGCACCCGGCGGCCTTATTGATTTTGAGGGTTGGCGGGCACGGGGACATTGCCGGGCGCGGATGCGGCAAGAGTGAGACTAATGTCCTCTATGTCGTTGAGGACGGTGAGCGGGATTTCCTTGTCGACGTAGCTGTGCGCCGGGGTTGGTTTTGAGGGCGGGGCGTCGGATTGGGGTTGTTCCGGGTCCTTTTGCTCGGTGTCCTGGGCGCCATTGACCTGGAGAATGTACTTGCCTTCCGCGACATACTCGAAGGAAAAGGTTCCGTCCTCAAGCAGGGAAGTTTCGCGGGCCTTCTCGCGGTCGTCGGCGTAGAGCAGGCGCAGGGTTCCATGGCCGACTGGATGCCCGTCGGGCAGGGCGGTTACGGTTCCGGACACGGTGTGGAGACCGGAAAGAGGAATCTCGATGTCGGCGCCGCCAGCGGTCTCTCCGGCCTTCACTTTTACGGTTGCGGCATCCCTTCTGCGGAAGACGTCGCCCAGGCAAATGCGGGGAGCTGCCGCCTCTGAATCGGTGGGCATGAGGGCGCAAACGGTGTACTCGCCGGCGGGCAGGTTGGTGAGGCTGTAGCGGCCGTTTCCGTTGCTTACGGCGTGGATGGACCAGGTGTCGAGGAGAGGGAGGCCGACATCGGTCCAGCCGTTCTTTTCAGTTTTGCGGAAGATTTGAAAGTGCATGCCGATGGCCGGAGCGCCGTCGTCGAAAGTGACGGTTCCGCTGATCTCGGCACCGCGCTCGATTTGGATCGATACTTCGGAGACGCGGTGCACGGCCACTGTGACTTCCTTGAGATGTTCTTTCCACTGGTCAATGGAGTACTGATGGCGCTCCCGGTCGCTGGCGAGGGCGTCGAGCCGGGCCGGGTCGACGCCCATCACCGGATCCAGGTAACCTTCCAGGGTGGCGAAGGCATAGTAATGGCCGGGTTGGACGGCCTCCATCCGGAAGCGTCCATCGAGGTCGGTGACGGTGGTTTCCGCGGCGGGAAGGGGATCGCCCTGGTCATTTTTCTCACCGGTCTTGGGAGCGGCAGAGAGGGTGACCGTGGCAAAGCGGGCGGGCTTGCCGGTATCGGCGCAGAGAACGACCCCTGAAACCACGCCTTTGGTGGGATCGGGCTTCTTATGCTGGTACTTGTTGCAGCCAGCCAGAAAGAGGCAGGCGATGGACAGAATCGAGATCCAACGCAACCGCGCCACGGCAAGCCTCCAAAGCGATTCAGGGTTCAGGGAATTGTAACGCCGATTGCGCGACGGGGTGGAAGCTCTTGCGGTGGAGCGGGGTGGGGCCGAGACGGGCCAGGGCTGCGAGGTGTTCCGGGCAGCAGTAGCCTTTGTGGCTGGCGAGGCCGTAGCCGGGGAACTGGCGGTCGAGCTCGACGAGGAGGCTGTCGCGGTGGACCTTGGCCAGGACGCTGGCGGCGGCGATGGAGAGGCTGGTGGCGTCGCCCTGGATGACGGCCTTCTGGGGGCAGTTCCAGTTGATGGTGTCGAGGCCGTCGATGAGAAGGAAGTCGGGGCTGAGGGCAAGTTGCTGGACGGCGAGGCGCATGGCCAGCAGCGAGGCCTGGCGGATGTTGATGCGGTCGATGGTTTCGGCATCGACGGCGGCAACGGCCCAGGCGATGGCATTCAAGCGAATGAGGAGTTCGAATTCGTCGCGCTTCTTTTCAGAGAGTTTCTTCGAGTCGGTGAGGCCTTGCAGGTGGCAGCCGGGAGCGAGAATAACGGCGGCTGCGAC